>CANLJX010000004.1 GCA_947491545.1 Deltaproteobacteria bacterium | reverse complement strand
GTTCGCAAAGGAAGAAACCCTAGCCCGTCTTGCAAATCTTGGCGAAGCCAAGTTGGCAAAGGAAGAATTTGGCACTGGGGTTGTTAGGGGTTGCCCTAACCCGTCTTGCGAATCTTGGCGAAGCCAAGTTCGCAAAGGAAGAAACCCTAACCCGTCTTGCGAATCTTGGCGAAGCCAAGTTCGCAAAGGAAGAAAAATGGAGCGGGAGACGAGACTCGAACCCGCGACCCTCAGCTTGGAAGGCTGATGCTCTAGCCAACTGAGCTACTCCCGCTCAAGTAACCCCTCACAACATGAGGAATTATTTCAGTGGTAGACTCAGTGACCTACGGGCGCCGTCGATTCAACACCAAGTGTAGAGAAAAGGCAATGCAGATGAGGCGCCCCGCATAGAAACCGTATTTTGCCCGCATGATTTATAAGCTACCGCCTTACCAATAAGATTTGGGCTCGCCAACCCAAGAAGTTGTGCTGCACACTACCCAAGCATGGTCCAAAAAATGAAAAAGTACGAGCGGCGGATGGGGCTACTCGACCTGCTCATGTCCTCGGTTCTAGACCGCCAGGGGACGATGGACCACCTCCTTATCGAGCGCCCTGTTCCCCCGTATATCATCTCGTCCCTCCTGGGGCTGTTTGCGGTGCTTGTGCTACCAACCCTGCTCTACATGTACCGCTCAGGGGTAGCTCCAGCTAACAAGGAAGCTGCCTGGGCCATCACGGTATGCTTCGCGGTGAGCTTCGTGGTGTTTACTCTTTGCACCACTATACTGCTTCGAATCATGGGGATAAGTGCGCCGCTCATAAAGGTTGTGGCGGCTAATGTGTACGCCCTGGTAGCTACCATCCCTCTCATGATCGCCTACTACATAGCTAACTTCGCTCTCGAAGGAGAACTGACGGTACTGTCGTTTCTCGCTCACGGCCAGCCCGCTCAGAACGATTGGTTGCTAGAGATGTTTCCCTGGCTCGTGTACTTCGCTGCGGCGCTGATATTTTTGGTGTTCATGTACGCAATCCGGGCCATCGGCAACTCACCACTCTCCACCGCGATTATGCTCTCGCTGCTCTGCATACCGATCCTCGTGGGCTCGTTTGCGATCGGTGTGACATGCGCGGCACAGCTCTTCCCGCCGGATGCAATCAATCAGGTGTGGCGATTCTTTCCGTCGCTGGTGACCCTGCCCGAAGCAGCGTAGCGACCTCCATCCCTCAATCGCTTTGATCGGCGCGCATCCTATCGCTGCTTCGCCGCCCGAAATCCCTGATCGAGCACGGCAAGGGTGAAGTCAATCGCCTCGCCATCGTGCGCAACCGAGACAAATCCAGCCTCGAAAGCTGATGGAGCAAAGTAGACTCCCGCCTCAAGCATGGCGTGGAAGAAGCGGTTGAACGCGTCCTTGTCAGCGCTGAGAGTATCCCTGTACGAGCGCACCGGCTTCTCTGAGAAGAAAAAGCCAAACATAGTACCCACTGACTGGGCAACGAGCGGGAGCCCGTGATTTGCGGCGCCGGCGCGCAATCCTTCGACCAGGCGCTCTGTTACGCCAACCGCCCGCTCAAATACGCCCGGCTTGCGCCACTCGCTGAGCGTTGAGAGCCCAGCAACCATCGCTAGCGGATTTCCTGAGAGCGTCCCTGCTTGGTACACCGGGCCTAGGGGCGCAAGACGCTCCATAATATCGCGGCGACCGCCGAAGGCACCGACCGGCAGCCCTCCTCCAATCACCTTTCCGAGCATCGTGAGGTCAGGGCGCACTCCGTACAAGGCTTGCGCGCCTCCTAGGTGCACTCGGAAGCCTGTCATCACCTCGTCGAAGATAAGGAGCGCACCGTGCTTCTCAGTAATAGAGCGAAGAGCCTTGAGGAACGCTGGCTCCGGCACGAGCAGCCCACAGTTTCCGACAACTGGCTCAACGATGACGGCCGCTATCTCTTCCCCACACGCGTCAAAGAGCCTCTCGACTGACTCTGCGTTGTTAAATTCGGCCACCAGCGTGTCTTCCACCGCTGAGGGCGGCACGCCGGCGCAATCGGGCAATCCGAGCGTCAACACTCCGGAGCCCGCCTTGGCCAACAGCACATCCGCATGACCATGGTAGCACCCTTCAAACTTCACGATTTTGCGACGACCCGTGAAGCCACGTGCGAGGCGAATCACCGCCATCCCCGCCTCAGTCCCTGAGTTTACGAAGCGCATCAGCTCAAGCGAGGGGAAGAGTTCGCGCACGACCTGAGCCAGCTCGGCCTCACGCTCGTGACACGCGCCGTAGCTCGTGCCAAGTTGCGCCTGCTCGTGCAGCGCCGCCACCACTGCAGGGTGGGCGTGCCCGAGTACAAGCGGCCCCCAGCTATTGATGTAGTCGACGTACCTGTTGCCATCGACGTCGAACAGGAACGGTCCCTTGCCGTGCTTGACGATGAAGGGCTCTCCACCCACCGAGCGGAAGGCTCGCACCGGAGAGTTAACGCCCCCAGGAAAGAATGTCTTGGCACGCGCAAAGAGCTCGTGAGAACGGTCACTGTTCATAGCTTCACCACACGGTTGACGGGCCCTGATGCACTCGCACAGCAAACGTCGCTGCCGAGGGACCATGGCACCCACAGTGTGCATATCTTGCAACGGAACGGCGATAGAATCGAGCCTTCTGGCCCGAATCGAGCTTCCCTACTCTGCTGCCATCGGATCAGAGCCGAGAGTGTACTCTCGCCCGTCGGAGATCCCGTCATTGTCTGAATCAGCCACCTTTGGGTTAGAACCAAACACGAACTCTAGGTCATCCCGCAGGCCGTCGCTGTCACTATCCATCTTGGCAGGGTCTGTTCCTACCTCCGCCTCGTAAGTATCGCTTAGCCCATCACCATCCCCATCCGGGTAGGTGTCCTTCGGATCACGTGGGTTGCCGCCTGAGAGCACTTCAGCTCCGTCGATGCGTCCATCTCCGTCGGAGTCGTTTGACTGGGCATTGGTGCCCTCGGTCAGCTCATTGGCGTCTAGGACGCCGTCCAAGTCGGCATCAGCCGCCCGCACCCGCAGATTGACGTCGGTCGAGGTGCCACCATCAGGAACTGACTGCGCGCTCTGTGCGTCGCTTGCGAGCGTAAGCTCGAGCTCGTCAGAGAATCCATCGCCATCGCCATCGGCGAAACCGGCCGCTACCTCCTGGTCCTTGAATCCCTGTCCGAGCCAGTTGCCGGATGCTCCCCCCGCCGCTGAGCCGCCAGCAGCAGTGCCCCCACCCTCTTCGTCTTTTTCCGCTGCCTGGGATAGTTCGTCGAGCAGCCCGCTCTTCTTTGCACTAAGCCCCTCAATGTTCTGGTCAGGAGTGGCTGTCGCTGTTGACGTCGACGCCGGAGTTCCGGTTGTCTGCGGCGTGGGCTCTTCGGTGTCGGAAGGAGTCCCGGTGGTCTCTGAGGTTGGCGTGCTGGTCGGTTCAGACGTCGGGGTTCCCGTCCCCACAGGACCTTGTGACTGTCCGCCGATTGAGTAGTCCGTCTGGCACGCGTCAGTGCCGCTAACCAAAACCGCCACCGACATGAATGCGATACAAGACGCAGCCTTCTCAAGCACGGACTTCTTGAACATACGACGACCCCTCGGTGGACTTAAGACCTGCGGCGGGCAACCCAGAAAAGACATGGGCCCCGGCGCTCCAGGCTAACTCTGTTATGGACCAACACGATACCCCGGCATGGTGAATCGAAAAAGGGGTTTGTAGCGCTCTGTAGAAAACATGTCTTGTCCCTGAGGATTTCGTAGCAGGGTGCTCTTTCCTCCGAGCTTTTCCTTATCTTTCCCCTTCTCATCCTCCTGC
The DNA here is from genome assembly GCA_947491545.1 of Deltaproteobacteria bacterium. Taxonomy (GTDB): domain Bacteria; phylum Bdellovibrionota_C; class UBA2361; order UBA2361; family OMII01; genus OMII01. The sequence goes on along the minus strand of CANLJX010000004.1, from coordinate 50,740 downwards.
ACTTGCACCGGGCTCCTAGTCCTCATTCGGGCATCTCGACACGAATATTGTGGGCAACCGGCACGATCTGTCGCCAGGCTATGCTTACCTTTGAACCCTCGGGTTTGCACCAGTCTCGCTTAAGCCGCCCCCGGGCTACTGCATCCCCATGTAGAACGTGGCATTGAAGATACGCGGATTAGGAAGGGCTTGGGATGGCTTCTTGTTGCTTGCCCCGACGACTGCTGCTGAGTTGCCATACACCCAGAGAGCCCGCTCGTTGTAGAGCAAGATCTCCTCCCTGCCGTCACCATCTGTGTCGAAGTGCTGGGCGTAGTGCTTTCCGTAGGCAGCCCCTTTGGAGCCTCGGACAACGGCTGGCGGAAACGGCAGCTTGCCAACAACTGCGCCCTTGCCGTCGTAGAGCATCGGCGGCTGCGTGAAGCTACGAAACACCAAGATTAGGCTCTCCTCTGACTGCGGTATCCAGTCGTCAATCCGTGTCATCATCGCCTTAGGACCATGACCCCTACTCTCCCACAGCAGCTTTCCGCGGTGGCCGTAGAGCCTCAAAATTCCGCTCTCTCCCGGGTCTCGATCGATTGTTGCAATCTGCCGTTCGCAGCGCCCCGGAAGGAATGAACCCATCGTGATGTGCTGCGAGTGATTCTCGACTCCACGCCAAAGAATCGACCCGTCGCGCTTGAGCAGCGCGCTCTTGCCACTCGTCGCAATTGCGACATCGCGCTCCCCATCACAATCGACATCGCCGAAATCGGAGGCGTCGTTATGCGCGCCGAGGTCTCGTCGGTCCCAGATTAACTCGCCGTTGGAGCGGAACAGCAGGTACCCCGCGAGCAGCTCAGGCTCATCGTCATCGTCGACGTCCATCGCCATCGGAAAATGCGAGAACTCATTCGGCCTAGTCCACACAACCGATAGGTTGGGCCCAAGCAGGGTCGTCGACGTGCGCCCATGGAGCACCAATCCAGCTGAACCACCGAACTGCTCAGTCTCGTACACGAAGATGCTGTAGGGAGTCTCCGCCTGCACCGATGCGAGCCTGCTCGCGTCGGCTCCGTTCACAACTGCAACGCTGCCGCTCTGGGCGAAGATTACGTCGTCGAAGCCATCCTCGTTCCAGTCGAAAACCTGAACCGGAATCTCTGAAGTGGCTTTGTAATTCGACGCATCTGGTGTGCCGAGCTGCCACAGCACTTCACTCGTATCGAGAGAGACCGCTGTTAAGCACGTAATCTCTCTATCGTAGTTTACCTGAACAAAGAGTGCCGAGAGCGCTCCGGCACTACCGAGCCGCCCGAACTTCACGACCTGGGAGCCGAAGTCTTTGAGATCGAGCTTGCGAAGCACTTTAGGCGCACTCAGGGAGCGCAGTGGCGATCCCTTGGCACGCGGCTTACCGCCCTTGCGAGACTGCGCCTGCGCTGCCGACACCCCGAGAACGAGCGCTGTTACAATGAAAAGAAACAGAACTCCTCGAAGAAGGCGCTGAGACGGCAGGGAGAGCGAGTAAACCGCTCGCGCTGAGAGGCGAACCATACGACGCCGAACAAGAGAGGCAGATAACAACCACGCGACAACGAGTACTTACTGCGTGGGTTGGGGCTTCGCAAGGTAGAGAATGGGGATGCGAGGGCGCGACTAGCTCGCGGAAACTTACTGGTGCGGGCTCCCTTCGACCGAGACTCCTGCGATGAATGTGAGCAGAGCCTCGATGTCATCCGGGTTGTCGCTCTTTGAGAGGTAGCCAACTGCGCCGTACTCAGAAGCTGTCTCAGCGAGCTCCGGAAGGCGAGTGTCGCTCGTCGCGACTACTGCTGTGCCTTGTGTTGCAAGCTGCTTCACCAGATCCAAGGCGCTAGAGATCACGTGAAGATCCAGGAGAACTACCGAAGCCTTCCACGAGCAGGCGAGACCGACCGCCTCGACCGCAGTCGAAGCCAGCTTACACTCAACGCGGAACTCCGGGTGATACATCTCGGCGATCTCGCGAAGCTGCTCGAAGTGCTCCTCATGATCGTCAACGACGAGCAGGCGAACCTCCTTTCGGAGCGCCGTCGTCATCACGCGATGTGTCGGTATGCTAGTCATCGAAGTATGCAGCACCTGAGCAGCCGAGGCGTTCATTCGCCTCGCATATACTTCTTATCGGCGCCGACGCGAGTCTGCTAAACCCCCAGATTATGTGTGATTTCTGCGACAGAACTTGCCGGCATTCGTTGCCGCTCCGGACCAACGGCGCCAGATTACCGACACCCACCCGGAGTACCCACAAACCCGACAACTAAAATAATTCCTTGCCGATTCTATTTTTTTTGCATATGGTACGCCCCTAGATGGCATCTCAACAGGGATTGATGATGAAGACAAAAAACCGCAAACAAACTGACGCTCTAGCGCCGGAAGCAGCCGGATTTCAGTCCAGCACTCTGGCGCCTGTTCAACGCCAAACCCTTGAGTTTCTTAGAAACTTCCTCGCCGAGAAGGGTTATGCCCCGTCCCTGAAGGCGATCTCGGACTTCATCGGCGTCAAATCGGCGTCAACTGCCCACTTCCACCTGGAGCGGCTCGAACAGAAGGGATTCATCCGCCGCGGAGCGGACGGAATGCTGGAGCTGCTAGACCGAGCCACCCCCGAATTGGGTCCGACTGCGGTGCCGCTCGTGGGCGTTATCGCCGCAGGCCGCCCGATTGAAGCGGTAGAGCAATCAACAACTATCGAGATCCCGCCAAGCATGATCGACGGTCGAGGCGAGGTCTACTGCCTCGAAGTGAGCGGAAACTCGATGATCGACGAGCACATCTGTGACCGCGATGTAGTGGTCATCAAGAAGCAGGACGGAGCCGAAGATGGGCAGATAGTTGTGGCCCTACTCGACGACGGAAGCGCAACTCTGAAGCGCTATCGCCGATTGAAGAGTGGTCAGGTTATGCTGATCCCAGCTAATCCGACCATGCAGCCGCTGACTGTGGACAAGGTGACGATTCAGGGGCGGTTGATCGGAGTAATTCGACAGCTCAATTGACGATTGTCGTTAACACGCTAGCCCGGATCGAGTAGAAACACTCGTCTGAACGGCGAGCAGCCGCCAGCAGTGCGGGGGCGAAGAAACGAAATCAGCAGAGATCTCGAAAAGCGATAGGAAAAACAGTTTAACAAAAGGAAGAACCTAAGGAGAGAAACATGGAACTGTACGAGCGTGACACAGAGAACACAGAAAACACGGGCGAGAAGAGCAAGGCTCTCTCATCAGCCATCTCCCAGCTAGAAAAGAAGTACGGCAAGGGCGCAATCATGAACCTCGGCACATCAATGTCCGAGAAAGTGGAAGCACACTCAACCGGAAGCGTTGGATTAGATATCGCTCTCGGCATTGGCGGAATCCCCAAGGGACGGATCTGCGAAGTATACGGTCCTGAGTCCTCTGGAAAAACCACCCTTGCTCTCAGTACCGCGGCGCAGGTTCAACGCGCCGGCGGCACCGTTGTCTTCATTGATGCGGAGCATGCTCTCGACGTCAACTATGCCAAGCGTCTCGGCGTAGATACCTCGAAGCTTCTCGTGAGCCAGCCAGACTGTGGTGAGCAGGCGCTCGACATATGCGAAGCGATCGTTTCATCCTCATCAGTGGACCTCGTCGTCATTGACTCAGTGGCAGCGCTTGTTCCTCGCGCTGAGATCGATGGCGAGATGGAGGACCAACAGCCAGGTCTTCAGGCTCGCCTAATGTCTAAGGCTCTGCGCAAGCTGACAGCAGCTTCAGCCAAGTCCAACACCACTATCCTCTTCATCAACCAGATCCGCATGAAGATCGGTGTCATGTTCGGCAGCCCCGAGACCACCACCGGCGGAAACGCCCTTAAGTTCTACGCCTCTGTGCGTTTGGACGTGCGGCGTATCGGCTCTATCAAGGAAGCCGACAGCGTCACCGGAAACCGTGTGCGCGTTAAAGTCGTCAAGAACAAGGTTGCTGCTCCATTCCGCGAAGCCGAGTTCGACATTATCTTCAACGAGGGCGTAAGCTCCCTCGGAGAGCTTGTTGACATCGGCTCAGACAAAGGAGTCGTCGATAAGGCCGGCGCCTGGTTCAGCTTCCGCGGCGAGCGAATCGGCCAGGGCCGTGAGGGTGCGAAGCAGTTCCTGCGTGAGAACCCGGAGATGGCGGCGCAGATTCGCACCCTCATAATGGATTCTTGTGGTGTCGGCTCAGGTGAGACCGCGACCTCTGAGGGTACGGCCGCAAACAACTCCGACTCAGAGAACGAGAGCGCTGCGACTGAGAAGAGCACCCGATCGCGCAAGAAGGTGGCTGCCAACAGCTAGCTTCTTCAAGCCTAAACAGCGAGGGGCAGGGACCTTTTTCGGCTTCGCCGAGGAACAGGCTCCCTGCCTTTTTTTGTGCCTTTCAAACATATTCGGGTCGCACTTTTGTAAGTCGACCAACTGTGAGAGTCTTTAGAGGTCCGTTCTGCCATGCTACACCCAGGTAGGGTGCATGCCAGAGCGGGGCTTTTTTCTTACAGGACGCCCCTATGTTTATTCGTGCATCGATGGAGGTCTACCCACGCCTCCACCACGTGTCCCTTGGCGCGACTTCCCGTTACGCTATCGTTGCTGAAAACGGAGAGATTACTCTCACTGACCCAGGCGCCTCCGCTCACCTTGAGGGTCTTGAGGAGAGGCTCGTTCGGCTCGGGCTGTCGCTCCAACGTGTCACACGCGTGCTGATCACTCACCTCGATCCGGACCGCGTCGGCGTGCTGCCGTCCCTCCGCAAGAAGCTTCCTAAAATAAAGATTTTTGGCAGCTCCGGAATGGTTGCAGAGCTGGCGAGCGACGAGTTCGTGTCATCGACTATCTCTAGGGACGCAGAGATAAGTAAGGCTCTCGGAATGGAGGTTGGAGCACTCCCCTCACCCGCTGAATTTCGCAAGGCACTTCAGTTCGAGAAGTGCATCGTCGATGGCGAGACAATCACCATCGATGATGATATTGCCGTGCGTTGCGTAGCCTCCCCAGGGCACCGCAGCCACTCAATGAGCTACCTGGTTCTCCCCCACCAATTCCTGATAAGCGACGAAACGCTCGGCTACTACAACGGACGGCGTCTCGCTGCGCCGGGAGCGAATGCCTCCATTCCAGCATCGCTAGAGTCGATCGGACGGCTTAAGGATCTTGAGCTCTCAGGGGTCGGTTTTTCGTACGGGGGATGCATCACCGGTGAACTGGTGCGAAAGCACCTTGAGGCGATCGTGCAGAACACGAATGACCTTATCAGCGAATTAAAGCGCGCGCGGGCTGAGGGGATGAGCGATGACGAAATTAAAGCGCAGATTCGGGAGGCTTTTTACCTGCCGAGCCTGCGAGACCACTGTTTGCTCAAGAGCCTCGACCAGAGCTTCGAGGCCGTGTGGGCGCAGGTGTCGGGCTGAGCCCGCTGTAGCAGCTCCCTACCAATTGAGCCGCGCCCAGAGCAGGGCATGATCCGAAGCGTCAGCCGGCTCACTAATGAGCCCCGCGTCATAACGCCCCTCGCTTGTCGGCGTCAGCCAAGCGTACTGAAGGCTTTCCGCAGGCATCAGCATGTCATCGATCCAGGAATACTCGCCCTTGTACGAGAAGGTCCCTTGGTAGGTAGCCACCTCTTGATTCGAAGTGAGGATGCTGAAGAGCCGTTGCGGCATCTGCTTGCCAGGTGTGCACACAGGGAAGCCTCGCTTGCTGACCCGACAGCCGCCATCAGTGCGGAAGTTCTCAATAGTGAGAGAGCCGTCTAGAATCTTTGCGCTCGCAACGTCGAAGTTGCTGTTTCGGTCTCCGAGAACCATCAGGATCTGCTCGTTCGATGCAAAGGCTTTCTGGTGCCGCACCTCGATGATGCGCCGAAAACCTTCCGCCATCTCCATGCGGAAGGTTTCCCACTCAAGTCCGGTGGGGTCTCCCTCGCCGCCGCGCTTCGATTTGAGGTGAAAATTTACGAGCGACACGATCTTGGCTGTGTCATCGTGCCTTGAGCGCACCGAGAGCTGAACCTCGAAGGGGGTCCGGGAGAAGAAACGGGGTCGGCCCTTCGTGACCAGCTTCGGCAGCTCGACTCGCGAGTACGAAAGGACGTTAATCACCGCTGACCTATCTTTTGCCACGAGGAACCCGAGAGCCATTCCGCCATCTCCGGGGAGGCCGACTTTCGCTTCGAATTCGCGGTTGCCGCGGACTCTGAGCTGCTCGATGATCGGCTGTAAGGCTGCCTCCTCCTCAGAGGCGCTTGTGCCCATCACCTCTTGCAGCGCGATTACGTCGCACTTCGCCTTCAGGAAGCGCGTAGAGAGAGCGCTGATTTTGTCTGCGTGCGCCTTCTGAGTGTACTTTATGTTTTTCTTCTTCATCTCCTCGTAGCTGCCGAGCAGCTTGAGGTTCTGGCTGCAGACGGTGAGGTCTGGCTTGCCGCGCGGATCGGTGAGCACCGTTCCGGGGAAGGGCGTTGGAATGGCTTGCTTCGGAGCTGCTGCGCTCGACTCGGAGCTCTCGCTCTCTTCGCCAGTAGGCGCGCTCTCATCCTCTGCTCCCGCAGAGAGGATCATCCCGGCACTTAGAATGGCCGCAGTAAGCAGCAGCCTAGATTTTTTCACGAGATGGTGCATGGCTTCACTCTCCACGAACGCCGATCCTGTTTCTCCTGACCGCCGAAGAGCGTCTCAAGCGGCGCTTGCGATGCGCGGGCTGCCTCGATCTGCAGCAGTGCAAGGCGCCCGATTAGCACGGCGTCTACAATATCCTGATGCTTGCCCAACCCCGACAAGCCAAGCTGCGAAAGCTGGTCGGCGTACAGAAACTCGACTGTGCGTACCGCGGCTGCCTTAACCTCCGGTCGCGCGAGCTGCTTGCCGCGCAGCCCCATCACCTCATACTGGACGCTGCGCGGGTTGACGCGGCCGGGCACTGTTACTCCACGCTCACGGCTGAGCGACTCAAAGAGCCCCCGAACCTGCTCGACCTTAATTGCGTTGTGGGGATCCTTCATAGTAGTCGGAGCCTCACAAACCAGGACGTCACCCGGTCCGAGCTGGAGGGCATCTATGACCCTCTTGATGCTGGCTTGCAGCTTCTCGAGCCGCAGGGCTAACGGAGTCGGTGGCTTCTCGGCTCGGATCTTCCCAACCGCCTTGATAATTCCCTCCGGCACCGAGAAGAGCGCCCAGCCGGAGCAGGTTAGGCTCGGATCAACAGATAGTAGTCGGCGGAAGCTGGGCATGCCGTCGATGATACGACTTGATCGCCTAACCCGCTATAGCGACAATTAAATCCGCCTGCCTTATGGCTTTGCTTTGAGCCTCGAAGAGTCCCTCTTTGGTGCCCCGGTGCGGGTGGACAGCCCAGAGGGTCGCTGGTATAACCCCGCGATGCCACGGACCAGGGCAGCGGGGATTGCCCCCTTTTGCTGTTGTCCCGGGCAAGTACCTACCGGCCTCGCCCACGATCCTGCAGCTCTTTGCGCGGTGTTCACTAGGGTGCCTGGCCGCTGTTGATGAGGTTACGTAGCGATGGAGCAGGAACTTCTCACCGACCTGTATAGCAAGATGTTGCGCATCCGGCGCTTCGAGGAAGAGGCAGCTCGCCTCTACACCGAGAAGAAGATCGGAGGCTTCCTTCACCTCTACATCGGCCAGGAGGCCGTTGCGGTGGGGGCTATATCGGTGCTCAACGACGAAGACTACGTCATGACCGCGTACCGCTGCCACGGCCACTACCTGGCGCGCGGCGGAGACACTCGCGCTGGCATGGCGGAGTTGCTCGGCAAAGAGACCGGGTGCGCCAAGGGCCGCGGCGGTTCGATGCACTTCTACGACATCCCGCGCCGTTTCATGGGTGGCTGGGGCATCGTCGGAGCGCAGGTCCCGGTGGCTGCTGGGCTTGCGTTCGCCGAGAAGTACAAAGGAACTGACAACATCGCGATCTGCTTCTTGGGAGACGGCGCTATCAACATCGGCTCGTTCCACGAAGGGCTTGCACTCGCTGCCCTCTGGGAGATCCCGGTTATCTATGTCATCGAGAACAACTACTTCGCGATGGGCACTCCGCTCGAGAAGACGGCAGCAACCGACGACCTCTCGATCCGTGCGCTGGCGTACCCGATGGCGCGCGACACCGTAGACGGCCACGATGTGTTCGCAGTTCGCTCATGCATCCATGCTGCGGCGAAGCGCGCTCGTGAGCAGAAGCTTCCGACTCTGATCGAGGCCAAGACCTACCGCTACCGCGGTCACTCGATGGCCGACCCGGCTAAGTACCGCACCCAGCAGGATGTTGATCAGTGGAAGTCGCGCGATCCAATCAAGGTTCTGGGAGAGAAGATGGACGCGCTCGGAATGAAGGGGATCCGCGAACAGATTGAGCAGGAGATCGAGGACGAGGTTCAGGACGCCGTACGGTTCGCTGAAGAGTCCCCGTTCCCTGCTCCGGAAACTGCTTTGGATTACACATATGTCTAACGCTATGCTTACCGACACACAGAACCAGTCCGCAGTTCGAGAGATACAGATCCGTGACGCCCTCCAGGAGGCGATGACGGAAGAGATGCTGCGTGACGACCGCGTCTTCCTCGTCGGCGAGGAGGTCGGCGGCTACAACGGCGCCTACAAGTGCTCGCGTGGCATGCAGGAGCAGTTCGGCCCGAAGCGTGTTATTGACGCTCCGATCGCTGAGAACGGCTTTGCGGGGATCGGCATCGGCGCTGCAATGGCGGGCTTGCGGCCGATCGTTGAGTTCATGACGTTCAACTTCTCGCTGTGCGCGATCGACCAGATCCTCAACACTGCGGCGAAGTCTCGGCTCATGTCGGCAGGCCAGATCTCCTGCCCAATCGTGTTCCGCGGAGCCGGCGGCGCAGCGTTTCAGCTCGGCGCTCAGCACGCAAACTCGTTTGAGCAGTTCTACGCGTACACGCCAGGTCTGATCGTTCTCGCTCCGGCAACTCCGTACGACATGAAGGGCCTCTTGAAGAGCGCCATCCGCAACGATAATCCGGTGGTATTCTTTGAGTCAGAACTTACCTACGGAAAGCGCGGCCCAGTTCCAGAAGGCGAATACCTTGTTCCGATCGGAAAGGCGGACATTAAGCGCGAGGGAACGGATGTTACCCTTGTTACTTGGTCGAAGAACCTCTTCCTCACCCTCGAAGTTGCTGAGGCGATGGCTCAGGAAGGCATTTCGTGCGAAGTAATAGACCTTCTGACGCTGCGTCCACTCGATCGTGAAACGCTTCTCACCTCCGTTGCCAAGACGCACCGCTGTGTCGTCATTCAGGAGCAGCACGAGGTTGCTAGCTACGGTGCCTACCTGGCGCACGTGATCAACAGCTCTATATTTGACGAGCTCGATGCGCCAGTTGGCGTCGTTTCGTCACTTGAGGCTCCGATGCCGTACTCCAAGGCGCTCGAAGTAGTGCTCCTCCCGAGCAAGGAGAGGGTCATGCAGGCTATCCGCGACGTCTGCGCCTAAGCCGGGTCGTAGAACCCTATGCCGGTCATTCCGTTTGGCAGCGCAACGCCACTCATAGAGTCCAGCTGCTTCGTGGCGCCAGATGCCTGGGTGATCGGTCAAGTTGAGATCGGCGCGCGCTGCTCGGTGTTTTTCAACGCAGTGCTGCGCGGCGATATCCAAAAGATACAGGTCGGCGAAGGGACGAACCTTCAAGAGCACGTGCTCGTGCATACAAGCCACGGCATGTCGGATGCGGTAATTGGCAAGAACGTAACGGTCGGCCACCGCGCAATCGTGCACGGCTGCTCTATCGGCGACAATTCGTTAATCGGCATGGGAGCTACGATCCTCGACAACGCGCAGATTGGGGAGCGCTGCATTATTGGCGCACATGCGCTGGTGCCCAAAGGCGCGATCATCCCGCCGGGCAGCCTCGTGATAGGGACACCTGCCAAGGTCGTTCGCTCCCTCACAGCACAGGAGGAGGAGAGCTTGCTCGAATCGGCTCTTGGCTACCAGCGCCTCGGGGCCACCTACCGCACGGCGATATCCCAACCCTAGCGCCAGGCAAAGCGTTACCGATTCCGACAGATTCCGTCTCGAGCGGCTGCTGCTGGGAAATCTGATTTTGACTTCTTTGTCGGAGCAACGTAGTTACGCGGAATGACTCATCATGACCCTTCGGGCCCAGAGAAAGAGGCAGGTGGAGGGGCGTCCCTCTCGAAGGCATCGCTTCCATTGGTACCTGGTCATGCTGCCGACCGGCTACGGATTCTCCTCCCCACGCGTTCCGCCGAGCTTCTCTCCTCATTCGCCGTCACTCCCGAGGCAAATGAGCTAGCCGCAAAAGAGAGATTCATCGAACTGCCCCGCTCGTACGGAAATTCGCGCAGCGGCAAGGAAACGCTACAAGCGGTCATGCTGGAATCCGTCATCTCTGACCTGGCGACGTTCGCTCGCCTGGGCGCCCTGCCTCAGGGTTCAACAGACAGGCTGTCGCAGCTTGTTGGCATCATCCGCGGCATCGACGATGCGAAAGAGGTCGAGGTGCGTGCGGTGACTACCGAGTTAGTGTTCGCCGCACGAGCGAAGCTCGCAAGCCGGAGAGATACGGCGGAGAAAGAAGTGCGGCGCTTAAGCTCAACCGGCGCCTCAACTAATCCGAAGGATGCCTCGTCTGTAACGAATCGGACGATCAACGCCCTGTGCGAACTCCGTGCGATTCACTGGCTGTCACCAGACACCTTCACGCATTCGCAGCTTTGCGATCTAGGCACGCCAGCCCTTGAGGGCTTGGCGGCCAAGTTGCAGGAAGGCTCGGACGCTGCTCTTAGCCGCGCTGACTTTGATGCTGCCGAAGCATGCACTGCTCTACAGGATGATGTCTTGTCGCTTCTCCAACACGGACGCCTCGATAGGAGCCCTCCATCCCATCTGTCCCCCCTCCCTCGTACCAACAAGTCTTCGCCGCCAGGACAGAAGCCGGGGCTCGCGGCCCTGCTTAGGGGCGCAAGGACAGGAGGCGGGTACGCGGCAATCGCACCGAATCTAGCCCTCGAACTTCCGATTCGGGTCCTAGAATCTCGCTGCGCCGCCGAGTTCCTAAAAAAAGAGAAGGCCTGGACCACGCCCGACGACAGCCCCACCGACGAACTACTGGAGAGCCTCGTTGACGCTCTTCCAGTATCCGCACACGAGCTGGCGTCCCTCGATCCGGCCCACACAGAGCGTTTTCCGGAAGGCATTGCTTCCGTCGTATCGCTGCTCTCTCGGCTGCACTACCACGGAACTCGCGAAGGGGCGATGACGTTTGCAGTCTCTCTCGGATGCCAAGCGACGCAGGCCGAGCTTGCGCAGCGCCCAGAGTACAACGCGCAACTCGTCACCCCGACTTGGATACAAATGGTCAAGGCAGCAGCTTCGTGGTCGCAACGCTCGCTGGCAGGGCGGCGAGAGTTGTGGGCTGATGCAGGGCCGGAGCTTAAGGCAACCGTCGCTCGCGGCCTATTCGTCATCTTCCACACTTTTGGAACTCGATTGACGGTTCTTCTCAAGGAGCGGCCGCCAACAGTCATCGGCGACTGTAGCCGCATGATTAGGGACTCTGAGAATCTTGGGAGTGGTGCGCAAGCGCTTCAGCCACACCTTGAGTTTCGTCCCCTAGCCGACCTGATGGGCACTTTGGCAACTGACGTAGCCCCATCTCTCTCCCGCGGCTTCCAAGCGTTGGAGCTTAACGGAGATTCCACCGCTGCTATCCTCGAAAAAGCAAAACAGTTCCCGCTAACGTTCGGTGACAACGATATCGAAAAGGCGCTCCGAGATTTCTATGATTACATTCATAAGGCTGCGACTGAGGCCTCGGAGTCTGAGTCTAGTTCCTCCATCGAGTTGCTCTCAAAGTCTTTCAACGATGGAGACGTGCAGCTCTTCGTTGCGGAGCTCGATCGCTTTCTCGCTCTTGCGACAACCGCTCCCGAAGATTCGCTCGTTCGCACTCAGTACCTCCGCTCAGCTGACGCCTTAGCTCGGGGATACGTTAATTTAATCACTGAGGCATTCAACGCCGAGATTGCTGACGCTTCAAGCACCGAAGCGAAAATCGAGAGTCTCAGGACCCAACTCGGACACTTCGCGGATCTCCGGGACGTCATTAGTGCCCGCAACACCATCCTTGGCCCAGTGCGAAAGAATCACCTATCGGAGCAGGTGGCCAGGGCCGTCAACGAGCGCCCGGAGGTCTCCATTCGATTGCTGAACGAGCTCAGCCATGAGCTCTCTGTGGCACGGGCAGAGGGCACCCTCAAATTGGTGCGGCTCCTGACTAGTATTCCGGGTTGCTTGAGGCGTCTCCACGCTCGTTACGGCTCCGAAGTCGATTATTTCCGTGCCTCAGCCGCGCGCAACGTTAGCTAGGCTTTTCCGCAGTTCTATTCCGGTCTAATCCAGACAGGTTACAGCTAGGAGCTGCTGGTGCGGCTTGCTTTGAGGTTTTGATTCGCGCACCATACGCGACGGATTGGACTGAAGTTATCATATACTCTCCGGTTCATTTGAAATCTCCATACGGGTAGAGACATCGAAGTCGATGGTTTTTTGGTAGCTCTTGGCCGCCTTGGCTAGACACGCTGCTGTGTCGGCGATGGCGTCCTGGAGCTGCAGTGGTTGCAGTAAGACCGGACGTTCTCTCTAGACCCTAGAAAGGGGATCAAATGAAGAAGATCGTTTTTATTGTGCTGGCGATGATTTTGTCCTCCACCACCCTGCGTGCGCAGGAAACGGTGGATGAGATCGGGTACCGCATCTATCAACTTGGCGTCCAGGCGGCGAAAGCCGACCCGGATACCAAGAAGAAGCTGATGGCTCAGATCGAGTCCCTCCAGAAAAGGAGAGACGCTCTGATCAAGAAAGGGGAGCCTGCGCGAGCAGATGTTTCCGAACCCCCGGTGCCACGCTCCGGAGGTGTTTATCGCCCCAACAGCAATGCGGGCCCTGCGACCGACTGGTCTAGGGGATCCTACAGCCAAGGGGGGCAGCGTTTGGGTGGCGGAAACCTCCCCAACCAAGTTGGGTGGTTTCAGCAATACGGCGGGTTGACGCCAGGGCAGAATGCCTTCGTCCCCCATCGTGGGTCCTACCGGACCAACATGACCGCGCCGTACATCGGGAAAAATGGAACCGTCTCGTTTGCCGGCTTCCAGGCTGGTCGAAACGGTTTCAACGGGCCCATGTTCCAGACAAACCGCTACGGTGGGAACTTCTTCGGAATTCCTATTCGTTTCAAGTAATCCGTTAATAGGAGAACTCTTCTCCGGGGGCGGCATTATACTGAAAGGTTCCAAAACCTTCGATGTCCACCCCTCCATTCTCTCCTCATTGCTTTGGCTTGCTCTATCGCCTCCCTGACTGCACGTAGTCATTGCCACTGCGCCCTGTTAGCGGCGAAACGCCCTCCGTCCAACGGATCGCCATAGACCCCATAACCCAGCAACGGTATAACCGATGCTGTTAGAGAGGAGTTTATGGACGCATCAAAGATCGAAGCCTTTATGACCCTAGCAGGGCAAAAGACCCGCTCAAAGCTTGAGACCGGAGACCCTAAAATTCGTGCGCTCGGCGCCCAGCTTCTGCTTTCGGAGGTTCTTGAGTACGTCATTCACGGGCTCGGTGTCACACCAGTGGTGAACGGAACCCCAATTACCGCGCCTGACAGCTTAAGCTACGAGGCGAAGGCAGAGCCCGACCCGGTTGAGATGGTCGACGGCCTCGCCGATGTCGCTTACACGATGTACTGGAATGCTTGCGCCTTCGGCATCCCGCTCGAAGCGGGATTTGACCTCGTGTGCGACAACAACCTCGAAAAGTTTGTGCGCCTCGAAAAGTGGAGTGGCGCAGAGCGCGAACTTGAGAGCCACGAGTGGCACTGCGAGCTTGAAGTAAGCTGGCCTGCCGAGGTGGTGAAAGTTGAAGTGCTCAAAGTCGACGGCGTTTTCTTCGCTGTCGGGAAAGACACTCGCGGGAAGGTTCGCAAGCCCTCAACGTACCAGCCAGTTGATCTCTCCAGCCTCGTCGCTGCCTAAGGAGCCGAGCGGCGGCTGCACGAGCACGCTGCTCTGCTTCATCAGGAACTCTGCCCATGAAACTGTGCCGATTCGGGGAGATTGGTGACGAGAGACCCGCTGTGTTGTTAGGAGCTAACGAGCGGGTCGATGTTTCCGATGCCTTTCGCGACTTTGACGAGGAGTTTTTCGGCTCTGCTGGCGTCGCGCGCCTTAGAGCGTGGCTTGCACAGAATGTTGCTAGCGCACCGAGAGTGACAGCCGATGCGCGCGTAGCGCCTCCGGTAGCTCGGCCGAGCAAGATTATCTGCGTGGGGCTTAACTACAGCGACCACGCCGCTGAAACTGCCTCACCTCTGCCGCCAGAGCCGATGATCTTCGCAAAAGCGACGACCGCTATGTGTGGAGCATTTGATCCGATAGTGCTGCCGATCGGTGCAGCGAAAGCTGATTGGGAGGTTGAGCTTGCGCTCGTAGTAGGCCAGCGGGCATCGTGCATCAGCGAAGAAAGCGCGCTCTTGCATCTGGCTGGGTTCTGCATCATGAACGACGTCAGCGAACGAGCATTCCAGAAGGAGCGCGGCGGGCAGTTTATCAAGGGAAAGAGCTGTGACACTTTTGCCCCGTTTGGCCCCTTCCTCGCAACGACCGATGAAGTTCCGGACTCAAGCGGGTTTTCTCTAAAGCTCTCCCTTAACGGCGAAAGGGTTCAAGACGGCAGCACTGCCGACATGATCTTCAAGGTTCCCTTCCTCGTGTCGTACATCTCGCACTTTATGACGTTGCTGCCTGGTGACGTCATCAGCACGGGAACCCCGGCTGGCGTTGGCGCCGGGATGAAACCACCCCGATTTCTCCGGGCCGGGGACGTTATCGAGTACTCTGTATCGGGGCTCGGAGCATGCCGTAACGAGGTGAGGAGCCGGGGGTAGATGGAGCGCCATTCCGTCGCGCCTCACACCATCTTGGTGCACGGCCTCGCCCGCTCGCGGCATGACATGTTTCTGCTCGCTCCGCGGCTTCGGCGTCTCTTGCCTGAGGCTAGTGTGCATACGTTCGACTACCGTTCACGGCGCCTAACGCTTGAGCAGATCGTCGAGCAGCTCGCTCTCTTTGTCGGCGAAAAAGCTCGCGGAGAGCCCGTGTCTTTCGTTGGGCACTCGCTCGGCGGAATCGTGGTGAGAGCTCTCGACGCCCGTGGAGACTCGCCTGCGCCGCTGCATCGGCTCGTTACCCTCGGCTCACCTCACGGGGGCGCTTCAATCGCTGCTTTTCTCAACCGTGCACGACCGTTCCGCGCACTCTTCGGTCCGGTGCTAGCGCAGCTCGCAGAACTCCAGTTGCCCGAGCAGCCGAAACAGATTTCCATAGGCTGCGTCGTAGGTTCGGGCGGCTCGCGCCTCGGCTTTATGCCGCTCTTTGGCGAGGACAACGATGGTGTTGTTACGGTCCGTGAGGCGACGCTTGGCAGCGCAGAGGGCCGTGCGAAGCGCTTCATGCTGCATGCGCTGTTTCCTTTCAGCAGTGAAGCTGCAAGGCTCTCGGCTTTATTTCTGCGGAAGGGGAATTTCTTGGACAGCTAGCGACATTAGTAATTGCACAAAGAGTTCAGCGAGGGCAACCGGAGATGGGCAGGAACAAGGGGCTTCCCCTCACCGCTCTCGCCGCTCTCTTTGTTAATTAATGTCCTCACACAAATCGCGCACATACAGGTACCAGCCCCCTTCTTTCGCCAGATAGCAACAGAAGGAATTGCACAAAGAGTTCAGCGAGGACAACGAGAGATGGGTAGAAACAAGGGGCTTCCCCTCGCCGCTCTCGTTGTAAATAAATGTCTTCGCGCAAATCGCGTAAACAAAGGAGCCCCTTCCTTTCGCGACTTTCTCGCTACCGTCGCTTAGATCGACTGCCAGAGCTGCGGCGAACGCCGCTAACCTCCGCCAACGTAGTCGCCTCAAGAATACTGGCCACCTCGTTGCGAATACGCGCAAAGAGTCCCATCAGCCCCTTCTCGCGCTCGATTGGGCTCGGCTCATAGAAGTTTTTGCTCACCGAGGTCGTGGGAGCCAGAGGCCCCTCGAAGAATCGAACGATCTCTGCAACCGTAACTGCGGAGGGGTCCTTGGAGAGCTCGTATCCCCCATCCTGCCCTTTCACTGATCGAACGTACCCAGCACGCTTGAGTCCGAAGAGGATCTGCTGGAGGAAGCGCTTCGGCACCCCCTGGCGCTCGGCGAGATCATCCCCAGAAACCAGCCCCTTGCCGTAGTTGCGAGCCAACTCTGTTAGGGCCAAGAGCGCATACTCAGACTTGTTGGTAAGTTTCATTGTTTACAAACCCGATAAACTAAGTAAACATCTCCTACGACTCGGTATGCGGAACTCAGCAGCCCTCTCACAGCAGATTACCCAGCACCTTTGCTCGGACGAGCGTGCGGACACCCCCCGAAGACTTCTCGGGTCATTACGAACGCTGCACGAGCTGGCCAGCCCCCTCTCTGAGAGAGAAGTTCGAGAGCTACTCGCCTCCCTCTCTAAATGCACCAGCGAGCTCGCCACCTTCGAGCGATTCGATGCCGAATCCTACTGCCGCAACCGGATTTTCTCAAACAGCTTCGTCGACGTGCTCCTGCTCTGCTGGCGACCAGGACAGCGCACCCCGATCCACAACCACGCCGGCTCGACCTGCGGAGTATACGTGATGCGTGGGGAGGCTATCGAGATAGGATTTACGGCTTCTGGGATGGGCCCCCTGATCCCCTCAGGCAGCCATGCAGTCTCTTCGGGGGAGGTCACCGTCAGCTCAGACAACGACATCCACCTCGTGGCGAACTACTCTAGCAGCGGCGAGGATCTCGTGACCGTGCACTGCTACTCCCCTCCCCTGCGATCCATGCGTGTCTTTGGCGAAGGCGAGACCTTCTTTTCGAATTACGGTGAGGCAACTGAACGAGCGACGAGGAGTGGGTGCTACCACGCTGAGCTGTGATGCCGTGACCCAGCGAAAAGGGTAACGGACATGCCAAGTAGAACACGTGTCCTCCCGACCGAGGCTAAATAGCCCGCCGCTCTCTTCCCAATCCTTCCCCTGCTCGTCCTCCTTCTCCTGCACTTGCACTGGATTCCTCGTCCTCGTCTGCGCAGTCCAAATGACCCCTATTTCGGGTGCGTTCACGTTTACGTACACAAGTAGTTCCGCTAAGCGCTGCGGAGCCGCAGCCGGAACCGGTGCCGTGGCCGCTCCCGGTTGGTGGAACACTCGCCGCAACACTTCTTGCCCGGGAACGGGAACATATCCGACCAGTTATTTGAAAAAAGAGAACAGCGACGGGTGGGAAATAAATCCCCCCTCTCTCCGGCCTCGCCGCTCTCTTTGTAAAACTCCCCCTTCTGCTCCCCCACACACATCCATCCTCGCGCTCGGGAACGGGAACGGGAACGGGAACGGGAACGGGAACGGGAACGGGAGCATATGCAACCAATCATTTGAACAAAGAGAGCAGCGAGAACAGAGAGGGGGTGGGGAATAAATCCCCCTCTCTCGGTCCTCGCCGCTCTCTTTGTGAAACTCCCCCTTCTGCCCATACCAGCCCCCAACGTGAATGTGCACGTTCCGCTGAGCGCTGCGGAGCCGCAGCCGGAACCGGACCCGTTACCGTGGCCGCTCCCGGTTAGTGCGGCACATGCTGCGCACACCTTACCCGGGCACGGCACCGGGCAGGATTGACCGGCATAACAACTACTCCTACCGACTCGATTATGATCAGGAGTCGGTGCAGCTGCACGAGAAAGAGAAGGATTAGGATGAGGAATGCTATGCCCCTTTACAATCTGCTTTGAGACTCCACGTGTTTTCTGCAGAGCACCTCTATCCCCTTTTTCACCCACCTTCAGGGTGCTAAGGTCTCGCCATGCCGCACACAATCGCCATCATAGGAGCCGGCTTTAGCGGCTCGCTGACGGCTCTTAATATCCTTCGTCAGCCAAATGCCCCAGACGATCTGCGCGTGGTGCTTTTCGACCCGCGCGGGACGTTTGGTCCCGGTCTTGCCTACACAGTCCCGAGCCACCGCTTCAAGCTCAACGTGCGCGCTAAGGCGATGGGGGCTTTTCCGCAGGAGCCGGAAGGCTTCCTTCATTGGCTACAAAAGGGGGAGCCAACTGTTTCAGGCGAGAGCTTCATCTCCCGGCAGCAGTACGGGCTCTACCTGCAGGAGCTGGTCTCTGAAGCGGTGCAGCGAGAGCCTCAGCGCTTGACTCTCAAGACGGACGAGGTGGTTGAGGTAACACAGCGACCGGATGGCTCATCCTTTGCCCTGCTGCTTGCGAGCGGGGAGCAACTAGAGGCTGCCAGCGTTGTGCTCGCGATCGGGAACATTTTACGTCGTGGTGTTGGCGATGTAGGAACCAAAGGCGCCCTACGAGAGCCTTTTAACCCGCAGAGCTACCGAGACCTCGATCAGCTGCGCAAGCTTTTTATCCTCGGGAGCTCGCTCACTGCAGTCGACGTGATCATGGAGAGCGAGGGGCGCGGCTTTAAGGGTCACTACTCGGTTGTCTCTCGTAACGGGCGCTTCCCTCTCTCGCACGAAGACCCAGCATCTTTTCCCAGCGCCTCGCTTCCCCCGTCCTGGGAGAACCCTGGCACGGCCTTTGCGCTGCTCAAGACGATTCGCAAAGCATCGCGCGCGTGCGGCTCGTCGCAGCCCGTGTTCGACGCCATGCGGCCAAAGATCCAGCAGATGTGGACCAACCTCTCTCTGACTGAGCAACGGGCTTTTCTCCGGCACCTGCGCCCCTTCTGGGAGATTCATCGGCACCGCATCCCGCACGAGCACCTGCAGGCCATCCGCGAGCTGCAAGCAGCAGGGCGGTTGACGATCCGGGCCGGCAAGGTGTCCGAGGTATCAGCCCGTGAAGCTGTTGTCACGCTGCGGGGCTGTGGCGGAGAAGCCGAGCGGCTCCGCTTCGACGCAGGCTTCATGTGTGCTGGGCCAGAGGGCGACATTCGTCGGATCGACCATCCCCTGGTGGCGAGCCTCGTTGCTCAGCAGCTGATCCGACCAGGCCAGCTAGCGCTTGGTCTCGACACCGAAGGGGTTCCGCACCGACCCAATTTCGCTGTGGTGGGGCCACTTCAGAAGGAGGTGCTGTGGGAGATTACCGCTGTTAGGGAGCTGCGCGAGCGTGCTCAGCACGTCGCAGCCTCAATTCTCGGCTCAACTCACTGAAGTAGCTGCGCTTTTTCCCCTTTCGGGCACTTGACGGCTCGCGCCTAACTCTACAGGATAGCCGTTTGCGGGGAATCGCCCGCCGGGAGGAAGTGTTGCACATGTCAGAGTCAGTACGAGAGCTTGCAAAACAGGCTGGCCCACAGGAACGCCCGGACATCCCCGCCCTGATGGCTGAGATCCGCGAGCGAATTAAGAGCGACATCGACTCAAGCCTCGACTCCCGAGCTGGTCTCTCCAAAGCCGCTGTCCGATTCGCTGATGAGAACGGGATAAGCTACGGCGACATGCAGCGATCAGAGGAGCTTAAGCTGCTCAACCGCTCCTTCTCCTTTCGCGGAAATATCTCTGAGGCCTCAATAACCACGCATCGCCGGGGCTTGCTCGGGCGGCTGCTGGTCAAGTTCAAGCGTTTCCTCACCGTCTTCACGCGCGATGCTGTGTTGCGCGATTACCTCCAAGCGGAGGAAGACTTTCACATAAACCTCGTGCGCTTCTTAAACGACATGGCGCGCTACGTCGATGCTCGCGACAACCAGGCCCTCTCTCGCCTCGCCCGCGTAGACGACGAGAAGTCGCTGGCCATCTTTGGCGTTGAGAAGCAGCTCCGGGACCTGAGCGTCGCCTTTGAGGGACGTGTAAAGACCCTCGACCAGATGATTCGTGGGCTAGAGGGGATGCTCAACAACCAGGCGACGATTTGCAACACCACTCCGCCTAGCGCTGCAGAAGCTCCCGGTAGTGCTGCCCCAGCAGACATCTCGTACCTGCTCCTCGAAAATCGCTTCCGTGGCAGCGAGGCTGAGATCGAGCGTCGGCTCAAGGTCTATCCACCGATGTTCGCCACAGCGAAGGGGAAGGTGCTTGAGATTGGCTCAGGCCGCGGAGAGCTACAGCGGCTCCTCAAGAGCGATAAAATTGAATCGTACGGTGTCGATCTCGATCCGGCGATGGTCAACGTCGCAAATGCGGCCGGCTGCAACACGCAGTTCGGCGACGGGATCGCGCATTTGCGCTCCCTGCCTGACCGCTCACTCGGCGGGCTCGTTGCTATTCAAGTTGTTGAGCATCTCACCCGCCAGCAGCTGCATGAGCTATTTGCACTAGCGAAGGCGAAGCTGCTGCCCGGCTCAACAGTTGCGTTTGAGACGATTAATCCGCAGTCAGTGCTCGCTCTCTCATCAAACTACTTCCGTGACCCGACCCACGTCTGGCCGATGCACCCCGACACGCTTGGGTACATGGCGACCCTCGCTGGCCTCGCAATCAAGGAGGTGCTGCCGCTCTCGCCAGTATCACCGAACCAGCTCCTCAAAGAGATCCCTGTTGACTCAAGCCACCTGCCAGCCGTGAAGGATGCCATCTCTCGCATCAACGAGAACATCAAGCAGCTCAACGCCCTGCTGTACGGCTCCCAGGACTACTGCCTTGTGCTTGAGGTGCCCTAGCCATGGCGCGCATCCTAGTGCTCGGAGTCAAGGTGCCCTTCACGCACGGAGGGCAGGAGGTGCTCGTCGCGAGCCTCGTGAAGAAGCTGCGCGAGCGCGGCCACGAGGTGGACCAGATCGAGCTGCCCTTCAACCCGCTCCCGAAGCAGAACCTGCTCGTTCAGGCTGCCATGTGGAGGAGTCTCGACCTGGAGAGCTTCGCGGGCCAGAGGATCGATCTCGTTATCGCAACGAAGTTTCCAAGCTACTACGCCCGCCATCCGCGCAAGAGCGTCTGGCTCGTGCATCAGCTCCGCTCGATCTACGACCTGCACGGCACACAGTTCTCGGACATCGGCGACGACCCGCGCGATGAGAGCATGCGGCGCATGCTGACTGACGGCGACAACGTAGCACTCGGCGAGTGTGCGTTCCGCTCATGCATCTCAAAGAACGTGGCAGAGCGGCTCAAAGCCTTTAACGGCCTCTCATCGACGGTTCTCTATCCGCCCCTGCCCCTCGGCGACCGATACTTCAGCGCGGCAGCAGAACCGTACATCCTTTCAGTGGGCCGCATCTGCCGCATCAAGCGCCTCGACCTGATGATCAACGCACTGGCGCACACCCCTTCCCTCTCGCTCAAGGTGGTTGGCGTGCCCGACGAGCCAGGCGCGATGGAGTACTTCTCTAACGTCATCAGGCAGCACGGCCTTGAGTCCCGAGTCTCGTTCCTTGGGCGCGTGAGCGACGAGGATTTGTTGGGGCTGTATGCGAAGTCGCTCGCCGTGTTCTACGCGCCCTTCAACGAGGACTACGGCTACGTGACACTTGAGGCGATGGCAAGCAGCCGCCCTGTGATCACAGCCGCTGACAGCGGTGGCACCCTTGAGTTCGTTCGCGACGGAGAGAACGGATTCGTTGTTGAGCCATCACCAGCGGCTATCGCCCATGCCTGCAACCTGCTTCTCTCAGAGCCAGCGCTCGGGCAGCGGCTCGGAAGTGCCGGCCGGAGCATGATCGAAGGGTCAGGGATGCTCTCGGCTGGCTGGGATGCAGTGATTGACGGCCTGCTGTCGCCACTTGCAACGAACTCCTCAGCCAAAGCCGTGGGGGCGTAATGAGCGAGCGTCGGCTGCGCATCGCATTCTTCAGCGACCTTACGGGAAGTGACTCGCTCTCATCGCACTGCTCCAGGCTGCTGCTGCCGAGGCTCAACCAGCGGCTTGCGATTGAGGCTTTCTCCGACTCCTTCGCTTCTCAGGTTCACGGCGTTCCACACCACCACTACCTGAAAGCCTACCAACGTCACCGCGATGAGCCGTTCGACCTCTTCTTCTACCAGCTCGAGGATGGCCGTCGCTCACGATTCGTCCGGTCAAGCATCGGCATCGTCCCGGGCGTGACATGGTTCCACGACCTCTTCTTCCTCGATCTCGGGCCGGAAGCAACGCACACAAGCCCGTGGGAGCACTCTATCAAGCAGTTCTACGATAGCTCGCTCCCGTTTGCAGATCGCTCTGTTGCGCCGC
This sequence comes from Deltaproteobacteria bacterium, assembly GCA_947491545.1. Taxonomy (GTDB): domain Bacteria; phylum Bdellovibrionota_C; class UBA2361; order UBA2361; family OMII01; genus OMII01. The sequence continues at coordinate 28,513 of CANLJX010000004.1, read as the reverse complement.
ACCAGCTCTGGCCACGCGCGTACCGCGAGCTGTCCCTTTCACCGCTAAACCTCTTTACTTCACAGTGGGCGCTCACAGAGAGCCAGACGATGCTGAGCAACCGCATTGAGGGCGAGCTCGGCGCGCACGCTTCAGAGTGCCTCAAGGTGCCGATTGAGCTAGGCGAGCAAGCTCCCCTTCCGTCGCGCTCAACGCTCCGAGTTGTTGCGCTCTGCGGCACAGGGCTTGAAAGCCGAGCCCATAAGCTGCTCGCAGCTCTGCGAGGGCTCTCTCACCCGTGGCACCTCACCTGGGTAGTTGAGGGCGGCGACCTGCGAGCAGCAGAGATGCTGCTGAGAGAGTTCGAAGCTGGCGAGGGGGTCACGCTCGCGACAGGCAGCTCGCCGACCGAGTGGTCGAAGCTCCTGGCATCAGCACACGTGGCAGTGCACCTGCGAACGAGCTGCTTCGGACACCTGGCGCCACACCTGCAGCTCTCCCTCGCTTCAGGTCGGCTCACCGTGATAAGCGACATGGCTCAGGGTGAGGACCTGCCGGAGGGCGTTGCGTGCAAGGTAACTCCTGGCATTTCAGAGGCCTCACAACTTCGGTCGATCCTCGCTGGCGCTTGTGAGATCGATATCTCCGCGGCGACTGCCCCAGCGCGAAGCTACGTCGCTTCGGAGCACTCGCCCGATAAGATCGCTCAGCAGCTTATAAGATTGCTCTCGGAGGCAGCCGTTTTACTCCGTGCTCCGATGCGGCGCTGGGAGGAGCTGTACAAAAACGCACGCTCTGAGCTCCTGCGAGAGGTGTCCAATCTGATGGGAAGTGCTGCCGATGCCGGACTCGCCCCCTTCTCTCGGGTGATGTCGCCAGCCGTTGACGAGCTCTTCAGCCGATAGCAAACGGCGTTTTCCCCTCTCCTTCTTGAATCTCCTCAAGTCTCGAAGCACTCTTACTTACTTTGTAGGGTCCATCTAAGTGGCGATGCTGCCCTTATCGGACCGAGCTGGAATCTTCCCGTATGCGTTCCCCTGAAAACCACGTGTTCCTGGTGATGCCGGCCTTCAATGAGGCTGAGGGGATACAGCTTTACCTGGCGCGAGTACAGCGCTACCTGCAGGGGCTCACCGATTCTAAGTTCCCATCAATTCGCTGGACTGTCTTGGTAGTAAACGACGGTTCCCGTGACCAAACTGAAGCTCGCCTAAAGGAGGCTTCGAAGTCTCTCTCTCAAGGAGATGTCACGATCTCGTACGCTTCGCTCCTAAGAAACTTTGGGCACCAGGCTGCCCTGCTCGCAGGCATGCGGCTCGCAGTATCAAAGGGTGCCAGCGTTGTCATCACGCTTGATGCTGACGGTGAGCACCCAGTGGAGCTGATTGAAGACCTCATCCCACACTGGCTCGCTGGAGCGAAGATAGTTCACACCAGCCGGCTTCCAGACCAGCGGCTCTCAAAGATGAAGGGGCTCTCCAGTCGCTGCTACTACTCGCTCATGCGCCGCCTCGGGCACCTCCGCATGCTCGACGGAATGGCGGACTACAAGCTATGGGACGGCGCGCTGCTGCGTCAGGTGCGTTCGTACCTGAACACCTGCGGCTCAACGCGCGCCTTCGCTAGCTGGCTTAGCCCCGACGCCCCAGTGGTCTCGTACAGGCAGGACGTGATTCAGGGAAGACAGTCACGCTTTACCTTCAGAAAGATGGCGTCACTAGCCCTCAATAGCTTGATCAAGTACTCCGAGTTTCCGATCCGCCTCGCGTTCTACGTCGGGGCACTCGCCCTGGTGCTAGGCACGCTGCTCTTCGTCTTCGCAGTGACGTCTTACTTCCTGGGCCTCACCAAGGAAGGCTGGGCGAGCACGGTGGCGCTGATTGTTTTCTTCGGAGGCGTGCAATGCTTCCTGCTCGGCATCTACGGAGAGTACTTCCTGCGCAACCTCTTCCGCGCCAACCTGCCGGTGTTCGTCGTTGACCCGGTGCGAGAGGAAGATGACCCTCTCGTCAGCACGGCTTCACACCAGTAGGCTACCGCGCCCTAACGAATGCGTAACGCAGCATCGGCATTCCGTCCTGGTCTCCACGTCCGGCGAGCCACAGGTACGGCGGAATCACGTCTGAAAGCTCCTGCACAACAGCTTGCGAGTCACGAGGCATCGCCGCCGTGTCCCACGGGATAATCACGAGCTGCATCACTCCTGGCTTCGAGGCTAGAGCGCTGCGAATTTCCCCTGCAGAGTTCACCTTTACGAAGCCTGCTGACTTCCGCACAACGTTGTCCGGCAGACTAAGCAGCGAGGCCTCTGGGGCCTCAAGCACGATGGTTGGCACCCCGTCGGCTTCAGCGGCGAGAGCTAGCTCCACCATCGCCGCAGACTGCACTCCCCTAATCCCTGAGGAGTACCAATCGAAACCAGCCGCTTGAGAATAGACAGTCATGTAGTGCCAAACGTTGATAAGCGCCGATGCCACACACAGCCCTACAACCGCGATAGTGGCGGTGCGCTTCTGGCAGAGGCGCGCAACGAGCGCAACGGCTCCGAGGGCGGCGATCCACGACAGGAAGAAGGATGTGCCGAGCATGCGGCGCGCCAACCCGCGCTGGTCGTCGTTCACTGGGAAGCTAAACGCCATCGGAAGGATAAATACAAAGAGCCCCAGCAGGCAGAGACGGGCTGCCGACGAGCGGCGGATATTCACAAGGCAGTAGACGAATCCGATGGTAAAGAGCCCAGAGAAGATCGGATCGAGCAGTGGTGAATTCGGGCGGAACGCATGCCGGGGGAAGTCGTGCATCGCCACCTGGAACTGCTTGAACGCATCGTAAATCATGAAACCCAGCGCACTCGTCTGCGTGTAGCCTAGCCTCGGGAGCACCTCGGCTCGCTCGCGCATCGCGCGTTCTTGGAGAGGCATCGAGTAGGTTCCCGTTGCGTGCTCTATCAGCACCGGCTCGTACGCAACGCAGAAGGCTGCAAGAAGCACGGCCCCCGCCACGAGCACCGGGCGCCTCTTCTCCTTGGGAGCAGAAAGGAGCGCCTCTAGGCCGATGTACCCGAGGAAAGGCACGAGCAGGAGGCCCGATTTCTGGAGCAGGAATCCCGCAGCCAGTGAAACTCCCGCAACCGCTGCCGCCATTACGCTGCCCGTTCGGAGGGCGAGCACTAGGGCCAGAACAGCGAGAGCGATAACCGCAAGGTCCGGGGGGTAGGCGTATCCGAAGCGCGAGTTCACCCAATGCCAGCCAAAGCAGACAAGGAGCAGAGACGCTGATGCCGCAACGAGCCGTCCAGAGTACATCCTGACAACTGCATACCAGAGCACAATCGAGAGCGCGGAGCAGATGTACGAGAACCACTTGAGCAGATCGATGATGCTAAAGACCGCTGCAGTCTTCGCGTGCAGAACCGCAAATGCGTGGAGAAGCACGTGCGGATAGCCGTCCTCCATCAAGGCGCCAAGGATTGGCGGATCCTTGGTGACTGGGATAAAGAGCACCTTCACGGCGTGCAGGGCTTCGTCCGCAACAAGTGTCGGCACGCCTACGGTGCGCAAAACGATCGCCACGACGAACAAACCGAGACAGAAGAGCACCTCGTTGCGAGGCGGCAGTGGAATTGAATTTCCTTTGATGCGATCGAAACAGAATGCAGCGAGAATCACGAGAGCTGCTGCAGCTAGCCACATCGGCAGAAGGGGATACGTCCCCATCTGAGCACGCGGGGTGCCGACGACGTAGCTAATGATGCTCACGGCTAAGGCGAGAACCCCTGCAAGAGAGAGCCCCATGCCAAGCCGCCACTCAAATCGTGAGGGATCACCGCAACGAACTGAGGCCGGCAAACACACCACTAACCCGGCGCCGAGCAGTGCCCAGAAGTAGCCGCCGAGAGCTGAGCGCGGGTTGCCCTCAAGCCAAGCAACGCCAACAACGAGGCACACCACGGCTACCCAAACCGCCAGCCTAAACCAAAGACTCTTAAGACCGTTCATCACAGCTCCTGTAAAGCTTAGCGTGCGCTTTGCACCGTCGAAGTATAATCAGAAATGCAGCCCCGCATCAGCCCGGAAAATGCCGGTCTGGAGCCCCCAAGATCCCAACGGGCATTGACAAAGTGGCACCTCCATACTGAACTTAAGCGAACGTCCGGAGTAGCTTCCTTCTGGCGCCGCTAAAGCGTCGGTGCAACTCGCTGCAGGTCCCAGCCGAACCTCGGCAGGACAGCACCAAAGAGACTTCAGTGTACCGAGCGCGCACCATGACCTCCCTCTCTTCCAAAAATGCTGCCACAACCGCGCCCCTTCAGGGGCAGGAGTCGCAGCCTCGCGACCACAACGCGAGTAGCCTTAAGTACCGACGGGACGTCGACGGTCTTCGTGCCATCGCTGTAGCGAGCGTGGTCCTCTTCCACGTGTTCCCGAACTGGCTGCCGGGGGGCTTCGTCGGAGTTGACATCTTCTTCGTCATATCGGGCTTTCTCATCAGCCGAATTATCTGGGATGGGCTCTCCGAGGGCCAGTTCAGCTACCTCGACTTCTACCGGCGCCGCATCATGCGCATCTTCCCGGCACTCGCCCTAGTGCTGGCGGCTACGCTGGTCGCCGGCTGGGCCCTCCTTTTCTGGGATGAGTTTGCCCGTCTCGGGAAGCACACGCTAGCAGGCGCATTCTTCTTCTCGAATTTCTCGCTCTGGAACGAGGGCGGATACTTCGACATCGCAGTGGAGCGCAAGCCACTCCTGCACCTCTGGTCGCTCAGCATCGAGGAGCAGTTCTACCTCGTCTGGCCCCTCATCCTCGCCGCCTGGTGGAGATTGCGGCTGCCGTTTTCCTGGATCGCTGCTCCCCTGGGGCTGGCGAGCTTCGCGTTCAGCGTCTGGCTAACTGCCGGCGAACCAACCGCCGCTTTCTACAACCCCCTCAGCCGGTTCTGGGAGCTGCTGCTAGGCGCAGTGGTGGGGAACATCGTGCGCAGGGGTTTTAGCTTACAGGGACCGCTCGCTGACCTTCTCTCAACCCTGAGCGTGGCAGCGCTCGTAGCAACTTTCATCACCTTCAGCCGCTCGACCCCCTTTCCCGGTGCCTACGCTCTCCTTCCAGCGGGAGCCACCGCTATCCTGCTGCTGTGCAGCCCGAACTCGGGGCTCAACTCGCTCATCCTGAGCCGGCGACTAATGGTAGGAGTGGGACTTATCAGCTACCCACTCTACCTCTGGCACTGGCCGATCTTCTCGCTCGCCTTCATCAAGCTGCAAGGCTTCGTCTTTCCGGGCGTGGGAGCAGCAATCGTTGGGGCGAGCGTTCTTCTCGCTTGGGGCACGTACGCCTTCGTTGAGAAGCCGCTTCGACACCGGCGTCGGAGCTGGGCCACCTCCGCTGCTCTGGCAGCCGCGGTGTTCGGCCTCGGTGGGCTCGGATTCCTCACGGAGCAACAGCGCGGCTTCGTGAGGGGCTCCAAGCTAGAGCAGGCCGCCCCTTTCCTCACCCAACCAACTTCTGTCCAGAGCTGGCTTAAAGAGCTACGAACAGGTAGCTGCTACATTCAGGACTGGGAAGCTAGCGCTCATCCAGAATCTTGCATCGAACAATCCCGACCTCTCGTATTTCTCTGGGGCGATTCCTACGCGGCCGCCCTTTATCCAGGCTTTCGAGACCTCAAGAGCAAATTCGCCTTCGGCTTTGCTGAGATGACTCAGTCGGGCTGCCCGCCGCTTGCCGATGCCGTGTCAAACGTCAGGAAGAACTGCGCACTCATAAACAATGATATTCTTTCGCATGTGCGGACAGCCAAACCTGACATACTGATCCTCGCAGCTGCGTGGGTGAGCGCCACCTATGTTTCTCCAAAAACTCCAGATGCCGTTCTTGCAGCACTTCGCAATCAACTGGACACCCTCCGGTCGACCGTGCCAGGCACAAAAATAATCGTCATCGGCCCTCTAATGCGCTGGGAACCTGCACTGGCTACTGTGCTGCAGTCCCACATCAAACAAACAGGAACCATGCCGCCGAGGTACTTGCCAATTCCAGCAACCAACCTAAACACGACCATACGGAATCTGGATGCTCGCATGGCCGAGCTTGTGCGCTCCATAGGATACACCTACATTTCACCTCAGAGCTATTTTTGTGAAGACGACTCGGGCAAGAGCTGCCTTACCCGCATGGACGATTCTCCCAAGGGGCTCCTCGTATACGACGACGGGCACCTTAACCCACCCGCTGCAACGTACTTCGTTTCGAAACTGGCTGATGTGATGTTCCCGCAATAGTCATTTTTAGAACTGCCACACATGCGCGTCTGGTGTAAGGTTTCTTCATGTTTCTGTTCGACTGGATCCCTCAGCAGCCGCAAGCCGTAGTCGCGCGCGGACTAGAACTGGCTAGGCCGGATGCGCCTGGCTTTGCGTTCGCCTGTCTGCCCCTCGTTATTCTCTGCCTCCTAAGTCTCTCGTCTCGCTGGGCACGCTTCACCGACAGGCCAATTATCTTCGCGCTTACCCATTCTCTGCCGTTCTTCCTCTTTACCTTCCAAGACTCGCTCGGAGACTCCGGCCAGGTTCTGGACGGAGTGCGGGCCCGCTACCACATGAGCGAGCCACTTGCGACCTGGAGCCACTACTGGTTCTTCCGCTTCCTGCACGAGCCCTTCAACATCGGAGCCAAAGATGCCGTGGCGCTTACGAGCCGCGTCGCGGGATTCTTCTACCTGCTCTTCGTTGCCAAGATCTCCCTCGCGCTGTACCCTGATCTCTCTCCCAACCGCCGCCTCCTGCACCGGCTGGCATTCCTGACGGCGGGCGTAGCGTTCCTCTTTTACGGCTACATCGAGAACCCGCCCCTCTCGCTCCCGGCTGAGCAGCTCTGGGTGCTGCTCTCAATATCCTTCCTTCAGCGCCCGACGATGGCAAACGTTGTGAAGTGCTCGGTTGCACTCGCGCTCGCCGCACTGCTCCACGGCAGAGCCTCATTTCTATTCCCCGCGCTCGCCTTCGGCTGCCTCCTGCCAGCCGGAACGGTGCTACAGCGCCTGAGTCGCGCGACCGTTGGAGCTCTCGCATTCTTCGGATTCATCGCTGTCGTTGTGGCTTACATCTTCATCTTTGACTTCAACATGATCAGCGGCGGACACCTCGGCAACGTCACCGGCGGCGGAAACCGCCAAATGTTCGTCCCCCTCGACCAGATGTTCGGCAGAGAGCACTGGCAGCCAATCGTTCGCTCCTTGCTCATATTTGGCGGCTTTATCGCTCCGCTCGGCCTGGTGCGCGTCTTCACGATGTGGCTCAAGCCGACCACTTTCGCGGTTTGGTGCCTAGGCTACCTGGCCGCAGACATCGGCTACCTCTTCCTGTGGGAGTTTGACTACGGTCCCTACATCGACTGGGACCTCGTAGGCTCTGGCGTGTGCTCGCTGCTGCTCATGGGCACAATGCTCTTGGTGCGCAGCAAGGTGCCTTCGCTCGTTATTGTTGCGCTGCTGCTCGCCACGACCTACCTAAGTAACGTCTGGGTGGTGCTGGTGAACGGGGCTCCGCTCGCCTTGAACTTTACGCCGAGCGCCTCTGCGCCCCGCACCGAGATCGCATGCGCAACCAAAGGGGCCAAGAGAACCTACTTCACTGACTCAGCCCTCACCGTGCAGGCAGGAGCCCCGCAAGCAGATATCCCCTTCCATGAGTTCAGCCCTCCCACCCTTGCTCAGATAGCACCGGGGAGCAAAGAGGGGCTGGGAGGTGTCTACGAAGGGTTCGTCTCCATACCAAAGGAGGGCCGCTACAGGTTCTTCGTCCTCGGCCAAGGTAACGTGCGCTTCTCGGTCGATGGGATCCTCCTCGTCAATAAGTGGATCGGGCACGAGTGGCGAGTTTCGTCTGAGCGCGAAGTCTCCTTCCCTGCGCCCGGGCGCTACCCTATCCGCATCGAATTCTTTACGGTCAATTCCAACTTCCCGATGATGCTGGAGATGGAATCCGCCGACTACGAACGGCGCAAGGTCACCTTCGACGACTTCTGCTTCGACTAGCTAACCGGGATCGGCCCCGGTAACGGCTCCGGTTCCGGCTGCGGCTCCGCAGCGCTCAGCGGAACTCCCGAACAAGCAACAGCATCCCCTCCCCCAAAAAACAGAGCAGCTTGCTCGACTATGAAAAACTAGTGCCTCGTTTAGAAAGTTTCTTCACCTAACGACGTGGCAGCCTCGAACAAGGCACTAGCCACATCTAAAGTCTTATCGGATTGCAGCCTGCAATCGTTCGTGTTTTAGTTTTACTGTCCGCCCTCGCCGGTTTTCAAACCAGCGTTTGATAGGCGGGGGTTTTTCCCTCGTCTTTTGCTCCCGAAGGGAACTCAGCTCATGCCCAACTTCTTCACCAGGCACCGTCGCGCAATCGAGAACATCGCTCTCTACCTGCTCTTCTTCTGCGTCTACTGCATCTCGCTCAACTCCCTCCCAGCCAAGCTTGAGCTGTTCGAGGAGTGGGTAAACTTCTACCTCCCGAACTTCGAGCGCGAGTGGAGCTTCATCATCCACGAAACCCTAAGCATGCGGCCAAACGACAGCAACCAGTCGGTCAATGCGCCGTTCTGGTTCCTTCTGATCAAGGCGAGCCACGCAATCTTCGGCACGAGCTTCTTCGGCTACCGCTTCCCGTGCGTGCTGCTGACAGCCCTCGCTCCAGTGCTCATGGCCGAGATCGTCCGGAGGTTCTTCCGTCCAGACCTGGCATTTGTCTCTGGCGTCCTGCTCGGTGCGAGCCAGTACACGATGACGTTTGGCCGAACCGGCGGATACATCGGGCCCACGCTCGCGCTCGAGCTGGCGATTGTACTGTTCGGCTTTTCGGTAGCGTTTGAAGGTCGCCGCCGTTCGTGGATCCCGCTGGCAATCTGCTTGTTCATGGTGCCGTTTTTCTACTCCACCGTGCGCTACCTGTGTGTCGTCGGGCTGATTCCGATCGCATACCGCTTCCTTTTCCGGAAAGAGTTCAGGAAGCCCAACCTGCTGCCGGCTGCGGCCACCGCCGCGCTGCTGATTGGGCTCGGGCTGGCGCTCACCAAAGGCGGCAAAATCGAAGAGGCGCTCGTGTTTATCTCGGCACGTGGCGAGCAGTTCCTGATCACCGACAAGACCGTTGGCGAAGGGTTTGAGGCAGAGTCGATACAGCCCCAGCACCGGCTTAGCGGCGTGATGGGCGAGATGATTCCTCAGCGACTGGGCGAGCTTTCCGAGTTCTACTCACGCGGAACACGCTTCTATAACCACCGCTACTTCGTGCGGGAGCGCAAGGGCTTCCTGCATCCGATGCACCACGTGATCCTTGTGTGCATGGCGCTTGGGGTCTTGAGCTGCCTCTTCAACGCGCGCTCGAAGCAGCGTTACCTCATGCTGCCGTTGTGGTCGATCATGGCCTGGCTGCCGCTGCTCGTCACCACCGGGATTACGCGCAACCGTATGCTGCTCGGCATTCCCGCTGACCTCTTTATCGCAATTCTTGGCGCATGCGTCCCGCTCGACTTCGTGTCGCGCTACCTTCCAGAGAAGTTCAAGTGGCTTCCGTACATTATTTTGTGGCTCGGAGTGGCAATCATCTCGTATGACTCGATGAGCGCGTACTTCCAAGACTACACCGACTTCCCGAACCTGTAGACGGCTTAGCGCGGGCGCGCAAAGCCCTAGAGTGGAGCGCTTCTCATGAAAAAACTTTTGGCTCGCCCCCTTCTGCCTTTCGAGCAAGGAGAGGGCGCCCCTGGCCTCGCGCGACTAAAAGAATCAGTCCTTCTGCTGATCGCTGTAGCGCTGCTTGAGGTGCTGGCGTTCACCGTTGGCGGGATTGCTGCAATCGTCGCCTGTTACCTCTGGATCGCTCTTAGCATCTTTTGTTTCGTGTACCTCTGCCGCGAGTACCTGATTGCCGTGGCCGAAGACGCGCGGCGCGGGGGGTTTTGGGGGCTCCTGCCTCTCGCCGCAGCGGTACCGCTTTGCTTCTTCCAGCTTGGCTCGTACGGCATGCTCAACACAGAGTCCCTCTCCGAGCTTCAGTACGCCCTTGAGGAGCTCCAGAAGCCCGACCTCGGGTACACCGGGGTGTTCTGGGTTTCGTATCCGGGGCGCTCGCTCCTGATTAACCTAATTCCTACCTTCTTCCTCGGCCCGACTCCCGTCGCATACCGTATCGGCTTCTCCTTCCCCATCCTCTTTGGCGCGCTCTTCTTCTTCGCAGGCAGCCGACGGTACCACTCTAAGCACCGCTTCTCTTCGGCAGTATCTGGCCTGATGGCGACCGCAATGTTCGCCTACCCAACCTTCTGCACAATTAGCCGCTCGTTTGAGATGGCGGTCTCTTCATTGAGCTTCGGGCTTTGGGCGATCGGAGCCGTGATGCTCTTTGCAGCCCGCCCAACCAGCGTCGGCGGAGTCGTCGCCGCGTGGGCCGTGGCGCTGCTAGCAGCCTCCTTCACTTCCGGCATGGCGCTGGTGGCGCTGCTGGTCATGCTCCTGGCGCTGTGGGCTGTCCGGGCCTGGGCGCGCGGCGAACGATCTCTCTGCACCCTTCTCGTAGCGGTGCTCATCAACTGCGTGGTGATCATCCTTGCGCTCAAGTTCGTTACGACCAACACCATCAAGCCGCGCCTCATTACCTTCTCCGAGATGATCTTCAACTTTCAGCAAGCGCTGGACATGACATTCTCAATATCGAAAACGATCTTTACGCCGAAGGAGTTCGTTATCCCAACGATTATCGCGATGGTGTTCGCCCTAACGCTGCGTGCCGGTCCGCTCCCAGTTCTGCTCGTCGCGTGGTGCCTTCCAGTCATCTGGGCGTCGATCAACATGCGCGGAAAGATATCGCCGGAGCTGCCGTTAGCCCTGTACCGCGCTCTCATCATCATCCCGGCGCTCGTCCTCATGATGGGGCGCTTGGTCCTCTGGCTTACAAGCCGCACAAAGCCACGCGCAATCGTAGCACGCACCGTGCTAATTCTGCTCGCAGTCGGAGTTGGCTACTCGGTTCGCGAGACCTACAAAACGCAGCCGCTCTTCACCCCCGGTCGGCCGGCCATGGGCCGTGAGGTAGTGGCAGAGAAGGTGATCAGCCTCGTTCAACAGTCCGGCTTAACCCCCTACGCGACCGGATGGCTGATGGATCGCCTCAACAACCCGCGAGTTGAAAGCTTCCTGCCGTGCGCACAGTACTTCCTGCCGAACTGGCAGCGACTGCAGGCGAAGGATGCCATGCCAACAGCTGCTCAACCTCGCCAGCCAGGGATCATCGTCGCCTCAGTCGGAGACCCTATCGCAACACAAGAGTTCCCCGGCTTCACCAAGGAAGTCCGAACAGAACCCCTCACACTCAACCTAGACTTCAAACTCGACGTCCTCTTCGTAATCCTGCGCCCGACCTAACCCTCGCGCCCTTAATTCTCCTCCCCATACTCCCCGGGAACGGCTCCGGTCCCGGCTCCGGCTCCCGCTCCGAACCCCACACTGGTGCACCAAACCGTTTCCGTTTCTAGTCCCGCACAAAGCCCAACCCAAAACAGCGTTCACCCCTATCCCCGAAGAAACCATCGAAAACACCATCCCAAAATCCCCCGAAATACCCACCCTGTCCCCGAAGCACTAAAACCTCGCCGTCATACCGGCTTTCCCCCCGCTTTTACGCCCAGATAACCGCCAAAGGCGCATCCTGGCTAACACCTCGACTCATCTTACATAAGCGCGGAAAGACTCCGCTTTCGGGCCGAAACGCTGCATGCACTGCATGCCTGTTGTAGGCTCCGATTCACGCATAGAGGCGCACACGTTATGAAAGAGAACATCCTGTCAGCATTCCCGAAGACTCGGCTCGACCTGCCAGACGAGTACAAAGCGATCTACGAGAAGCACTACTTCGCGAACCGTAACGGCCAGTACAAAACAACCTCGCTCTCCTCTCGGCTTGAGTCGTGGATGCACCGGCAGGTCGCTGCTGATCTTAAGCCCAGGGTAGAGGTATCAACTCTTGAGGTCGGAGCAGGCACACTCAACCAGCTTCCGTATGAACCGGTGTGCGGTCCATACGACATCGTCGAGCCGTTCCGCGCTCTTTGGGAAACCGCACCGGGGCGCGAGCGAATTCGCAACGCTTTCGACGATATTAGCGAAGCAAAGAACTGTGGTCCGTACGATCGCATCACCAACGTTGCCGTCTTCGAGCACATCATGGACCTACCGATGGTTGTGGCGCAGTGCGCGCTGCTGCTCAAACCAAGCGGCACGCTGCGCGTCGGAATACCGAATGAGGGCACGCCCCTGTGGAAGCTCGGAACAAAGGTAACAGGGCGAGAGTTCAAGAAGCGCTACGGCCTGCAGTACGAAGTCCTGATGCGCTACGAGCACGTCAATACGGCCGCTGACATCGAGGGTGTCCTAAACGTCTTCTTTGAAAAAGCGAAGTGCAAGGTGTTCGGGCTCTGCAAGGGACTGGGCTTCTACCGCTTCTACGAGTGCAGCTCTCCGAAGCTCGATACTGCCAAGAATTTCCTCGGGCAACGCGGGATGCACTGGTAGTTGCTCCTCAAGTCGGCAGCAAGTATGGCTAGCTACGCATCAGGAATCGCTCCAGCAAGAGTCACGTACCGTACGCGGCGCTTTGTGGTCGCGTGCCTAGTTGCCTCGCTCTGCTGGCTCGCTGCCTCTGCCGCATCTGCCGAGACTGCTGAGATCCTCGTAAAACCCTTGTCGGCTAACACCCGCGGCAGAGTCGACCTGCTCGACCCCTCAGGTGCTTCGGTGCTGCGCTTAAAGGGGCTCTCCAAGCCCCAAGCGATAACACTCAACGCCGATGGCTCATTCTTTGTAGCGGACCGCGCTACGAACGAGATCCTGCTCTTCGCGGACTCAGAAAGCGGGCTCGCAGCAGTACAGTCGTGGAAGCTGCCGGAATCGTTCCCCTACCTCCTTGCAGTTTTTCGAGAGCCGTCAGGATCTCTGCTTCTCGCCGACGGCATCGCGGGATTTCTGCGCCTCAACCAAGACGCAACGACGACTCGATTTCCCTACCCTGGCGAAGAAAAGATCTTCTCGACTGCTGCCGCGTTGTCCGACGGCCGCTACATCATCAACCGCCCCGACGCGAGCGATGCCAACAGCAGCCTTAACGTCTTTAACCCCGCAGACGGCTCATGGAAGACGGTACAGATCGAGCAGCCTAAAGGCGAAGAGCCCTTTATCCCGAATGCCCTGAGCGCCTCGGGGAATTCCGTCTACATCTGGCGCCTCGGACAAGCCGCTGTAGTCGAAGGCACGCTAGCCGGCGAGGTCCTTAAGCCCGTGCGAGTTTTCCACGCTCCAGCGACACAGCTCGCCAGCGCGAAACCCGATGGCGGCATCGTGGCAGTTTCGATGGAGGGCACAGTTACCGAACTCTCCGCAGACGATAAAACGCTGGCCTCATTCCAGTTCTACGTCCAGCCAACCTCTCTAGCTTTTATGCCAGGAAGGAAGCTGATCGCCCTCTCCTACGAGCACCCCGCGACGTCGTCGTGGCCAGAGATTCAAGACCAGATCCTTGGGCAGCAGGAGCGCCCATTTGACTGGGCAACCTTCGGCGTATGGATCGGCGCAGCCAGCGCCGCAGCTCTCCTCTGGTCGATCGTTGCCCTTCTCTTCGGCGCATCGGGCCCCAGCGCTCCCGCTGCAGCAGCGCCTGTCGCGCGTGGAACGCCGCGACTTCGAGCGCTTGTGCTGCCAATCGCTCTTCTCACCAGTGCTGGCGGCCTTTGGATGGCGTGGAGAGGGCAACAGATCTTGCTCTCCGGCGAGCCTCGCTCCGTGTGGCTCCCATGGTACATGGCAGGCGCCATCCTCGTTGCGCTCTCGGTTGAAGCCTGGCGCAGGCTATCGCCAAACCAAGACGAGCCAGAGAATTTTACGCAGATGATGCGCGGGCCGATTCCAACCTGCTCGTGGCTCTTTATGCTGCCGACCCTCTCTATCGCAGCCCTAGCCGTGTACGTGTACCAGATGGGGATAGACCGCTCGTACTTTGGCGTGCGGGAGTCAGCCTTCTGCGCTGGCTTAGTGCTCGTCTTCGCAATCGTCGCGGTCGAGGCGATACAGTGCCGGGCAGAGCTGCTCCGGTTCGTAAAGCGCGAGTGGCTGCTGTTCGGGTTCCCGCTTGCGGTTGGCGGCGTTACCTTCTTCTACAAGCTGCTCGAGGTGCCTTACAACTGCCACTTTGACTTCACCCTAAACTCTTTCTTCGCAGCCCAGCTCCTGCGCGGCCGAGTCGACGGAGGTTGGGATTGGGGGTATGTGCCCGGTCCCGCTTTCGGGACGCTGCCCGAGATTATCGGGCTTCTGGTTGGCGGGTTCACCCCGCTCGGCTACCGCGTCGGCAACTCTATCTTTAACATCTCCGGTCTCTTCGCTGCGTATTTGCTCGGAAAGACCTATCGGAATTCACGCGTTGGATTCTGGGCTGCCCTCGCCCTAGCCGGCAATATCCCCTTCATCCACTTCGGCCGGCTTCAGTCAAACGGCTCGTCAGCGACCATCGCCCTGTGGACCTTGGCGCTCTTTGCGCTTGCGCTCAAGCACAAGCGCGTCTCGCTGTGGACGTTGGCAGGGCTGGCTTCCGGCTTCTCGTTCTACCAGTGGCCAGTCGCGCGCGTCGGTTTCACTGCCGTTGGCGCCGTGTACGCCCTGATCCTTCTCCGGTATCCCCTGACCCAGCTGCGCCAGAGCCGACAGCTCTTCACCGGTCTCGTTACGTTTCTGCTCATGATCGCCCCGCTCATTATCATGTGGCAGGAGTACCCACAGCGTTTCATGCCGCGCGCCGGCGCGTCGATTAGCGGCGTCACGTGGGAAGGAGGCTGGCTTCGGGCAGCAGCAGAACATCCCACTTTGCAGCTCCTCTACCGCAGCTTCGCCTGGCTCTTTAATGAAGGAGACCGCAGCTCGCAGGGCACTATTGGGCCCGGCTTCAATGCGATTGAGGCCGTGCTCTTTGCGTGCGGCTGTGTGGTGCTGCTGATTGAGGGGCTCTCCTTCAACGTTCTGCTGGGCACGTTCCTCCTGATTACCTTCTTGGTCTGCGGAGCGTTCGCTGTGGGCCCGCCTTGGTACACCCGCCTCCTCCCCACCGCGCCAGTAGCCTGCATGCTGCTTGCACGGGCGATAGAGGGGCTGCACAACTTTAGCGCCGGACGTCGGTGGCTCTTCCGCTCTCTGCTCCCGATCTCTGGTGTGGCGATGATAGCGCTCTCGACTTTCCCGAACTTCCAGAAGTACGTGGCGCACGAGACTCACGCCGGCAATACCCGCTACCTCTCGCACCCGATGGTGGCAATTGCCCGCAAGATCCACGCGATCGGACCCGAGCCAACATACGTGCTCCTGGCGCGAGGCGAACGTCTCTGGATCCTTAAAGACATGTCCCAGTTCGGTGTCATGCTCCCGTACGTGCACGGCTTCCGGATAAAAGAGGTGTACGACCTCCAAGACGAGCTGCAGGTCCCGCCAGGCACGAGCAAAGGATTCATCGTGCAGATAAAACGTAAGGACATCGACCTGCCGATTATCCTTCAGACGTACCCTGGGACCCCGGTTGAGACGATCACTGACAACATGGGCGAGCCAGTCGCCTTGCTCGCGCTCGTTCGACGGTAGCGCGAACTTCGCTCACGGTGCAGCAGGCGCAGCCACTTGTTGTGCCGGAGGATTGTCCACCTCAAACACGAAGAGCTTCTGCCCCCACACCTTCTGGTAGTCCACCGTCTGCTCTCTGCCATTCGGGTAGAGCGCCCGAAGCTTGGCGATCCACTCCTCGCGCTCCGGCGTCGGCTGGAACACAAAGATGTAATGGTCCCACTTCATAGTGCTGCGAATCTTCTCGCGCTGCGGCTCAAGCTCAGAGAGCGTGTAGAACCACGAGTCAATTATCGGTGTTGGATTGCGAAGCTGTGCGTCGAGCCGCACTAAGCTGTCGTCGGCGTTAGCATACGCTATCGTCCCGCCAGAATCCCTCATCATGTCGTAGATGCTGTAGAACATCTCACAGCGACGCTCCTCGGCTAAGTAGATCACCACCGTGTTCGGCTTAAGAAGGGCACGCACCGTGTCGCCAGTCTCTGCCTGGGCCGGACGCCCCCTCGGTCGCGAGAAGAACGACTGCGTCTGCACCACAAAGAGGCACGCGGTGACAGCTATCAGCGTTGCCCCCTTCAGGAGCCCTGACATCCACTTCGATGCGCGTCCAACAACCGTGTCCATCAGCCACGAAAACTCAAGCACAGCCAGCACGAGGCACAGCACGATGCTGACCGCTATGCGCCGATCCGCGAGCCCCGTTGCCATTCCCGGGATGAGCCCCCCTGCGATCATCCCCATAAAGACGATCGACTCGGGCCGGCGGAAGAGGAAGAGCAGGCGCACGAAGGCAGCAACTAGGAACACAACGCAGAACGACGAGATGGAGCGCACTGGAAGCACCGTCGCGTGGTTGGTCCAGTGCGTCACCTCAGCCGGAGAGTAGAAGAGCTCGTAGAAGAAGAGCAGCCCTTGGTAGAGCATCTGCTGTGCCCGCTCAATCGCCGGGATCGCCTGGTCGGCTGGGTACGGATTCTCAAACGGCGGCATGATCCGGAGTTCCCCGTACAAGAGCCACCACACAGCCGTTCGCCCCGCCAC
Organism: Deltaproteobacteria bacterium; assembly: GCA_947491545.1. Taxonomy (GTDB): domain Bacteria; phylum Bdellovibrionota_C; class UBA2361; order UBA2361; family OMII01; genus OMII01. Next base: position 11,851 of record CANLJX010000004.1, on the reverse strand, counting down.
GAACACAGCTAGTCCAAGGAACACCACCAGGGGCTTAAGCAAATGCCCGCGCCACTCCTTGCGCTCAAAGAGCAAAACCCACAACACAGCAGCGAGTGGGCCGAACCAGATCAGCTTCGCCGATGGGTAAACGAATTTCGACACAGGAATCAGCAGCGCGAGCAGCAGGAAGCTCCCGAAGCTTCGAGTGCTGAGCGCATTGAGTGCCGCCCACGCCATCAGGATGCCGAGCAGCACTGGAACGTGGTGCAAGACCGGGAGTCGAGACCAATCGAGGTCGAGCGGGCCAAACACGTACAGCGAAAGCGCAAGCACAGCCGCAAAGGAGCCGCGCAGGTTTCGCACGAAGAAGAAGATCGCAAGGCAACAGACGAGGCTTATCCCCACCCCAAGCAAACGCTCATCGAGGTAGAAGAGATTGAAGTGGTCGACGCGCGTGAAGAGGTTGTGAAGGGCGACCCACGACATGCCTGAAGATTGCTGTACAGCCTGGCCCACCTCCTGCTTTAGGATCTCGTGCCACGACGCTGCTACCAAACGATGCGGGCACGCTTCAGCGTCGTAGCCGGAAGGATTGCGGTTTAGCTCGTGGAAACGCGCCACGATGCCAGCCGCCATGATCGCGACAACGAGCACCACCTCAAGCAGGCGAATCGGAGCCGTCGTGCGCCTCGTCTCAAGCCAGCCCTCAGACAGCAGCGCCGGAGAGCGTCTCGACATAAGCCAGAACGAGACGAACGCCACAGCTGCCGCTGCAAGCCCGCTGTAGAGAACAAGCAGCTGCTTCTTCTCGATAGCGAACATCTCGCCCATGCCTGTAATGGTGACAGCTAGGAGGTACAGCAGCGCCCAAACAGTTAAGCTGCGCCGGAACAGAAGGGTAAGCACCACCAGCACGACGCCGACTGCACCCAGACCGAGCTCATACAAGTAGTAGTCTCGGTGATGATTAAGAATAAAGGTTCCGAACTGCACCACTGGGTCGAAGAGTGCAGCAGCCTGAGCAAGGCACCCAACCCCACCGACCTCGGCACTTAAGCACTCGTTTCGCAGAAACACGAAGGCAGCCGCCACCACGAGCAGAGACAGCAGCTGAAAGATCCTTAGTCGCGAGATGTTAGGTGATGACATGCTTGGTTTACGGCTACAGACCGGCGACCGCGCAAAACACGCCCATCACCGGATAACTCCTTGGAATGGTATGCCAAATATCCCCCCCACGGTCGACCCCCAAAAAACCGTCTCTTGGTGAAATCGAGTGGGTAGAGTCGGTGTTACGCCGACGTGAACGTGCTCGTTTACGTTCACGTGTGTGAAGGTTAGAGGGATAGAAAGACTGATGGCTCGATGGCTGGCTCAGAGTCGATGCGAGGAATGTTCACAAAGAGGTCAGCGAGAACAGCGAGAGGGATTAAGCTCGTTCCACCTTCCCCTCTCTGCTCTCGCCGCTCTCTTTGTGTTTAATTATTCCTCGGTCACTTTTATCGGGTTCGTGAACGGACACGTGCCCGTTCACGTGGGAAGGCGTGATTTGGGGCTCAAAACAAGGGCTTACCTTATCTCTGTGCTCGTTATCACCCACTCAATTCCACGGCCAGCGAAAAACCCAACAACTCCGGCCCCGACACCAACCCCGCCCTTCACCCCAAAGTTCTAGCCTTGAAAACCACCAGCTTTGGTGTGACCATCCCCCGAGCCGACTCTCGCCGGAAAACTCAATCAGAAAAAAAGTAACTATGCGCAACCTCAGCCACTCCTTTACAAAGTTCGTAGCAGCAGTGCAGGTCGTAGCAGCTCTTTTTACCCTCACCGGCTGCGCCGTAGAAAAACGCACCAATCCAGTCTCAAACCTCTTCCTTGAGGACCGGGACGTATCGGTTAAAGACAAGACCCTCCCATTCGATCACGCCTGGGTTGAGCCGAACTTCCCGCTCGGCCACTACCACAATGTGTATTTCCGCTCAGTGACGCTCTCAAAGCTTCCACCGGAGAGCTGGAAGGACAGCAAGAGTGTCTACATCACCTCAGAGGCCGACTTCATGAAGGAATCCCAGCTTCTGGCGGACTACTTCCTTGAGCAGCTCAAGAACAAGGTCGAGAAGTACCCGAAGGGGACGATGAAAGTTGTAGACAAGCCGATGCCGGATGGCCTCGTAATCGATCTCGCCATCACCGAGAACGAATTCTCTCAGCCAATTGAGAACACCGGCGCGCTCCTAGTGCCGGTACCCGGCTCCGCGATGCTCTTCTCTGCTATCTCCGACCCACACGTAGCGTTCGCCGCTCGGGTGTACGACGGAAAGACCGGGAAGCTGGTCGCAACGGCTGCAGACAGGAAGTTCCCACCCACAAGGCTCTTGGATCTCAACAAAGTAACCGTCACAAGCCCGAACCGCGAGATAGTGTCGACATGGGCCAACATCATTGCTGAAGCTCTTAACCGCGACGGCTTCGCCAAGGTAGAGAGCCAAGGCACCTTCAGCATTCTGCCGTGGTAGTTTTACGCTAGGGGACTCCGAGAGATCTCGATGACGGTCACCCTACTCGTAGCGATATTCACCCTCGGCTACCTGGCGATAACGCTAGAACACGCCATCAAGGTCAACAAATCCGCCAGCGCCCTGGTGACAGGAGTTGTGTGCTGGACGGTGTGCGTGATGCTCGCACCCGACCGCGAGCCGGTCCTGCACGCGCTTGAGCAGCAGTTCGCAGACATAGCCGGAATCCTCTTCTTCCTGCTCGGCGCAATGGTGATAGTCGAGCTGATCGACGCGCACAACGGCTTTGACTCGCTCGGGGTCCTCTTCCGCAGCCGCAACAAGGTGAAGCTCCTGTGGGGAGCGAGCCTCGTCACCTTCTTTCTCTCTGCCCTGCTCGACAACCTCACCACTACCATAGTCATGGTAACGCTCATGAGGAGGCTCATTCCCTCGCGTGACGACCGGCTGATCTTCGCTGGCATGACAGTCATCGCAGCGAACGCAGGAGGCGCATGGTCGCCGCTCGGTGACGTCACCACCACCATGCTCTGGATCGGAAAGCAGATCACCCCTGCCGCCACGGTAACAACCCTGATCCTTCCGAGCCTCGCCTGCCTTATAGCTCCTCTCGCACTGCTCTCGTTAACCACGAAGGGCGAGCTGCCACCAGCAGCCCCGCAAGAGAAGCACAGCATCGCCCCTGGCTGGGAGAGAACCCTCGTGCTCTCGCTTGGCTTCGGGGCGCTGATCGCAGTTCCGATCTTTAAGACAGTCACGCACCTGCCCCCCTTCATGGGGATGCTGCTCGGGCTAGGAGGGATGTGGCTCCTGACAGAGCTCGTGCACGGCGAGAAAGACGACGCAGATCACGGTGTCCTCTCGGTAAACCACGCGCTACGCAAGATCGACGCTCCGAGCATCCTCTTCTTTCTCGGGATCCTGCTTGCGGTATCAGCCCTTGAAGCAGCCGGAGTCCTCACCGCAGCATCGACGTGGTTACAAGCACGAATACAGAGCCTGGCCGTTGTGAGCCTCCTGATCGGACTGCTCTCAGCCGTTGTCGACAACGTGCCGCTCGTGGCAGCGATGCAGGGGATGTTCCCGCTAGAGCAGTTCCCAACAGACCACGTCTTCTGGCAGTTCCTCACCTACTGCTCAGGAACAGGCGGCAGCGCCCTCATCATCGGCTCCGCCGCAGGAGTAGCAGCCATGGGGATCGAGAAGATCGACTTCTTCTGGTACCTGAAGCGCGTAACGGGCCTCGCCCTGCTTGGATACGCGGCCGGTGCCGCGGTGTTTATTGCTCAGCGGGGGGCGCTTTTTTAGCGTTCGCCAGCCCTAGGCTCCTCCTCTCGAAGCATCTGGGAGAAGGCTCTTCTCCCTCTCCTCTATTCAGGGCCTAAAACAGCTTCAGCGCTATAACCAATTGAAACAACATGCTCCCTAAACTCAAAGTTCTTTAGGGTGGTCTTGACGCTCAAGCCCCTTGAAAAACAGCCCGACTACCTACTTCACTACAGGGAGGCGCTTATGACAAATCAAGGCTCTTGGGGATTTTTAACCAAGCTCATCTGCTCGCTATCCATCGCGATGCTATTGATGCCAGCAGCTGCCTTCTCTGCGCCGCAGAGCGCGATGGCCCCCGGTAACGCATCAGCTTCGTCGCCGGCAGACCCTCAACCGGCAAATGGGACTCAAACCCCTCGGTACCCCCCAGCAAATGGCTGTCCAGCGTATCTCTCTAAATGCGAGTCTGCTTTCATCTACTGCATTGCGGGAACGGATGATTTTACGCAGCTGCCGGACAACGAGGCCCTGATCCTTGAGCGAATTGAGCGCCTCAAAAAGGAGCAGGAGGATTTCTTCTGGAAGGCCCGGAACGAGAAAGATCCAAAAGATCCAAAGGCGATGCAGTACTTTATGAAGCAGGCCACTGAAAAAGGGGTCCTCATCGCTCAGCTCCTAGCCAACCTGCTTTCATGGAAGAAAGACCAGGCAAAGATTCAAAAATGCTCGCAGGAATTCGAGGAATGCTGCAGGAACGCAGCTGATGAGGACAGCTCAATAACGTGGCCAAAGGGCTAGCGCCCTACCTGGGCTCCGTTCAAGCCCCAGGAACGCCAGCTCTCTACTTCCGCTTATCCACCGAAACATACTCCGACTGCGGCTCTCCAATGTAGATCTGCCGCGGCCGGTTGATCTTGTTGCCCGGCTCCTTGCTGTACTCCTTCGAGTGCGCAATCCAGCCTGGGAGACGTCCAAGTGCGAACATCACAGTGAACGCGACAGTCGGTATGCCCATCGCCTTGTAGATAATGCCGCTATAGAAGTCGACGTTCGGGTAGAGTTTTCGCTCCACGAAGTACGGGTCCTTGAGCGCCGCCTCTTCGAGCTCCTTCGCAATGTCGAGCAGCGGATCTGATATCTTCATCCGAGCGAGAAGCTTGTCACATGCCGCTTTGATAATCTTTGCGCGTGGATCAAAGTTCTTGTACACACGGTGGCCAAAGCCCATCAGCTTGAAGTTGCTGTTCTTGTCCTTCGCCATGTCGATGTACTTCTTCACCCCGCCGCCCTCGTTGCGCATCTGGGTGAGCATGTCGATGACCTCTTCGTTAGCGCCGCCGTGACGCGGACCCCACAGGGCACAGATGCCGGCAGTGATCGCTGCGAAGAGGCTCGCCTTACTGCTGCTCACCATTCGCACCGTCGACGTCGAGCAGTTCTGCTCGTGGTCGGCATGCAGGATCAGCAGCAGGTTGAGCGTCTCAGTCATCACCGGGTCAACCTCGTAGTGCTCAGCTGGAGTCGAGAACATCATGTGCAGGAAGTTCTCGCAGTAGCTCATGTGGTTCTGCGGGTACATGAGCGGCTGCCCGATCGACTTCTTGTACGCGTACGCGGCGATAGTCGGCAGCTTGGCGAGCAAGCGAACCGCATTGAGCGAGAACTGCTCGTCTTCTGAGCGCTGGTCATCGTGCTGGTAGAAGGTCGAGAGCGACGAGACTACTGAGGCGAGGATCGCCATCGGGTGAGCATCGCGCGGGAATCCGTCGTAGAAGCGCTTGATATCCTCGTGGATCATCGTGTGGCGACGAACTCGGTTCGTGAAGTAGTCGAGCTCTGCCTGAGTCGGAAGCTTCCCCTCGATCAGAAGGTAGGCGACCTCAAGGAAGGTAGAGCGCTCGGCGAGCACCTCGATCGGAATGCCGCGGTAACGCAGGATCCCCTTCTCGCCGTCGATGAACGTAATCGCGCTCGTGCATGCGCCCGTGTTCATGTAGCCGTTGTCGAGCGTGATGTAGCCCGTCTTCGCGCGCAGGTTCGAGACGTCGACGCCCTTCTCGTTCTCTGTGCCAATAACAACCGGCAGCTCAATCGTCTGCCCCGCGAGTTTCAGTTCAGCTATCTCGGACATTCTATTTCTCCTCGTGCTTCGCTACGCACACTCAGTACTACTTAGACTCTCTCGCCAGAAAAAAGGGTCCAAGTATAAAGAAATACGGCGAAACTGTGCGCCCCGCATATAGCACGCCACGGGCTGCAGCACAGCACTAGAGCGGCGTTGCTGCCGAAACAACGCTAATCGGCTCTCACTCCCCTCGTTGCCTGCTCGGAGCAGGCTAGCTACGATGAGCAGGCTGCTGACGCACAGGAAAGACCTCCCCTGGAAGCACAGAAATTCGCACATGACTCCGAAGAAACACCAAGATAGCAAACCGCTGTTTGAATCCCATCGACACTCAGAAAAACGCCGGATTCGTAGAGTCCACCCGTTAGGGCTGCGAGTGCTAGTCAGGATCCAGAAGGACCTAAACGTAACCGATAGCGGTCTTTATCTGCCCGAAGGAGCCAAGGAGGCGTTGCAGGAGAGCATCGTAGCCGAGGTGATCGAGGTCGCCAGCGCCGTGGACTCAGACACCTCCGAGGAAACCAACGTGAGCGGCATTCCAAACGGCAGCACCGTCCTTATCCCCAAAAACGCCGGAGTTCGTGTCCCCTGGGACGATGAGCTGCGGATCGTCGAGACGCGCGAGATCCTCGCCCTGGTAGATGAAATCTCCCTGACCTAGCCCGCCCCAATCGCCGTTATAACAGCTTCTCGCGGCGCCCAAGCAGCCTAGTTCGTGCTCAAGAAAAAGGACAAATCCGCCGAATGTTCCCTTAAGTAGTTCCGTGCTTCGGAGCCACACAAAAGCTCGCTATACTGGGAAGAAAGCCACAAACGTTATGCAACACCCCCTGCTCCGGTTTACCCTCGTCGCACTCGCATCGCTCTCGCTCAACGCCTGCGCCTACCTACGGATCGACCCCGACCACTTCCTGATTCGCAGCGACGTCATAAGCTCGGTGGAGCAAGAGAAGGAGATCGTGTCGAAAGCCAAAGTCGGCTGGACCGACGACGGCAAGGTGCGCGTGATCTACGTCTCGGGCACTCCTTACGAGCGCGGATACCAGCAGGGAGTCCTCTTGCGCGAAGAGGTGCGCGACAATCTTCTCTATCTCTACGACAAGCTCCTCTCCAAGTACCATTTCGAGGAGCTCCTCTTTGAAGCCTACGAGCGGCAGCGCCCGTACATCCCTCAGGAGTACATCGAAGAGATGCACGGCCTAGCGCACGGCGCCCGACTGCCTCTTAAAGTGGTGCACGGCATTCACGCACTGCCAGAGATCTCAGAGTGGGGCGGAAAGAAGAAGCTCAAAGAAGTGATCAAAAACATGATGAACGGCGCCTACGGAACCTCGTGCAGCAACTTCGCTGCGTCTGGGCCGGCCACCGCCGACGGCTCCATGTACACCGTGCGAATCCTCGACTGGGGCTTGCACAAGATCTCCAAGCTGCACGAGTACCCGTTGCTAACCGTCAACGTCCCTAACAAAGGCGTACCGTCGGTCAACGTCGGCTGGGTAGGATTCCTTGGAGCCGTCTCCGGCATGAACGCCGAGCAGATCACGCTAGGCGAGATGGGCTACGGAGACCCGGACGGAGAGACGATGCACGGCGAGCCGATGCCGTTCCTGTTGCGCGATGTGCTCACGTACTCCAAAAACCTGAAAGATGTCCGGAAAATTATCAGTTCCGCACCACCAACAAACTCATTCGTGTTCCTCATGAGCGACGGAAAGGACAAGAGCGCCGAGCTGTACATTCGTGACCCGTTCCGCTTCGAGGTGCACAAGGTCGGAGAGACACTCAAGGATGACTCGCGCAACTTTCCCGGGATACCAAACTTTGTGTACGGCGGCCACTACGATGACAAGATGCACCAGTCCCTCACCGAGCACCGTGGCAAGCTGACCCCACAGAACATTATGGACGAGGTCATCCCGTACATCGCGATGCCATCGAACTTCCAGAACGTGCTCTACGAGCCCTCGCACCTCCGCATCTGGTTCAACAACGCCAAGAGCCGAGACGAGTGGGCCGCATCTCAGCCATATACGTACTTCGATTTCGGCAAAGGCTTGGCGGATTTTCAGCAAACAAAATAAGGGGGAAGACACAAAGAGAGCAGCGAGAACAGCGAGGGGGAGTTAACTTCATTTCCCCTCTCTGCTCTCGCTGCTCTCTTTGTAAAACAAATCCCGCTCGGGACGTGAACGTGCACGTACCCGTACACGGCAGAGAGTCCCGCTAAGCGCGAAGGAGCCGAAACCGGAACCGTTCCCGGTGCCGTGCCCGGGTAAGGAGTATCGCGACGTGGGCCCCACCAACCGGGAGCGGCAGCGGGAACGGTTCCGGCTACGGCTCCGCAGCACAAAAATCAGAGATCACTGCCGCCAAGAGCAGGCTTGAGGAGGGGAATAAACACAAAGAGAGCAGCGAGAACAGCGAGGGGGAATTAGTCTGGCTTTCCCCTGCCCGCTGCTCTCGCTGCTCTCTTTGTAAACCTCCCCCTTCAGCTACCGCACCGAAGCCACTCCGGTGCCCCCCTGCAACGCCAACCCCTCGGCATCTTCGGGCTTCGCCCCCGCCGCAATCTGAAGCGCCTCAACCCAGTACTGTTCACTCTCTTCGCTCTCGTCGTCCGAAGGCTCATCTTCATCCGAGTCGAACGCCCACTCGAAGAACGAGCCGACTTCGGCGAAGCCCTCGGCAAGGAGATTCACCGGGGTCTGCAGTATCCGGTACGGGATGATCGTCCAGTGCGTCTCGTTGTTGAAGTGCCGGTCGTAGAAATTGAGCGCCTCCTCTTCGACGTACGGAAATGGGAAGAGCCCAGGACCATCTTTGCTTGGCGGCACGACTGACACCGTCTGCGAGTAAAGCACTCCAACATAGTGGTCCGCGAGCAAGAAGACCGTCTCCGGCCGTCCGATCTGTTCGCGCAGCCTGAGCCCATACCGGAATGGCACGGTGCGGTCGAAGATGCCGAGGATAAGGAGCGTATCGCGCCCATCAAGGTAACGCGCTGTGTTTTTAGGGTCGGTACGGAGCTGCCGGCGCAACGCCTCAAAGAACTGCTCCTGAACAAAACCTTTCTGTTCAGAGACCATCTGGATGTAATTCGATATGCGCGGCTGGTTTGAGTCACGGAAGAGGTCGACTAGGTCAGTGCCCCCCATCACGAGCACGTTGTACTTGAGCCGATCGTCGATCCCCGCAGTCAGCGCCACATTAATTGCGCCGCGGCTGATGCCGAAGGTGCCGAAGCGAGCCTTGCCGTACTCGTTCTGGAAAAAGTCGAGCGCGAGACGATCGCGAATCACGTTGAGCCTGAAGATCTCCTCAAGCTGATCGAACTTCGCTGGATCCTTAAACTCGTTGCTGCGGTTTACAATCGCTGCATCGAATCCAGCCTCGGCGAAGTACTTTGCCATGTGCCGCTCGATGAAGTTCTTTCCGCCCAGCACCGGGAAGACGAGCACAAGCGCATCGCTCTGCTTCGGGGTCTGGAAGTAGTCGATTACGATCGGTCCTGCGTAGGACTCCACGGTGATGTGCTTGATCGTAAACTTCGGCGTTGCCTTCTCGATCTCCTCGCGGTAGCCGGTGTAGCTCTGTTCAGGCGCGTAGTAGCGCTCCATCGCTGCCGGCCGAGGCGGGGGCCCGTCGTAGAGGTGATCACGCGAAACGCGGAAGCAGCCGCCGGTATGCAGCAGCGCAAAGAGCGCACAGATCCGCGCCACAAGACGCGTCATCGATACCGAAAAGAACATGAAGATCCCGCGGGAAATTGGTCCAGATACCTCAGCGGCACTGGCACTTACGGAGTAGGATGAGGAAAAAGCGCCGCAGGTCCTGAATAGAGTGGAGAGAGGGCCGTCAATCACCTTAGGCGTGGAGCACTACCGGTCGGTTGCCACAAAACCTCCCCTGATCGACCGGTAGCTGCTCCTCTCTTTTTTCCCTGGCAGGGACTCAAGTTACCCAGCAACAGGGTCATCATTTTTATACCCTAGACGGCTCGTCAGCCCCCTCTCCAGGTGATAACCTCGGCGCCTTGAAGTTCCTTGAGGATATACTGTGCACGTCCCACAATTTTCTTCCCGGCAGTTCGCGAAAGGCTCCATAGCCATTCTCGCAACCATCGTTTTGATGCGGCTCCTTACCCTGCCTTTCCCTGACCTGGTGGACTCAACCGAGGGTCGCTACGGCTCGGTCGCCAAGATAATGCTCGACCGCAACGATTGGATTACGCCGTGGATCAACTTGCGGGGAGTTGAGGTGCCCTACAACGGCAAGCCCCCGCTCCACTTCTGGCTGATGCAGATCTCTTACCTCCTCTTCGGATACACATCGTTCGCAGCTCGCCTTCCGGGTGTGCTAAGCGGAATCGGAATTGGAGTGCTGCTCGGTTTTGCGGGCAGGGTTCGGCTCGGTATTACGGCCGGTTACACAGCAGCAATTATCTTCGCATCCTCGACGATAGCCTTCTTCCTCGCCGGAGCAGCGCTGCTAGACACGACGTTGACGCTTGGCACAACCATGTCGATCGTCGGATTTCTTCTTGCTGAAAAAAGAAGAGGGCCGGGCTCGCTCCAAGTTTCGAACGTTTGGGGCTACGTCGCATTCGTTGGTGCTGGCATCGGCATGTTAGTCAAGGGGCCTCTGGCAGTCGTGCTGCCGGGACTCATCGTCGTGCCCTGGATGGTGATTCTGCGCTACACCACCGGAAAGTGGCCTAAGCAGTTTGCCGCACTGCCGTGGATTGCCGGCACGCTGCTCTTCCTGGTGGTCGCCATGCCTTGGTACATTCTGGCTGAGCTAAAAACTCCGGGATTCTTGGAGTATTTTTTCATCTCGGAGAATTTCGGCCGCTTCTTTAAGAAGGAGTACGGCGACGTGTACGGCTCTGGCCATCGCCAACCTTTCGGTGCCGCGTGGTTGATGATGATTCCAGCACTCGTCCCGTGGTCTGTAATGCTCCTGTTCTGGTTTGCTGCTCGCTACAAGCAGGTCTTCAGCAAAAGCTCAGTACAGAAGATCGTTGTTGATCCAGACCTGCTCTTTGGTGTTCTCTGGGCAACTTGCTGCCCGTTCCTGCTGCTCGGAGCGCGGCAGTACACAGGCACCTACATCATGCCTTCCATTCCAGGCTTCGCTTTCTTGGGCGCTGTGCTGTGGGCTCGCTTCGTTGAGCCAGATGAAGGCGCGCTGCGCTTCTCGTACAAGCTCACGCGTGGCCTCACGGTCCTCTTGGCTGCAGTAACATTCACCGGGGCGATTATCGGCGTTACAATGTACGGGACCCCAGGCGCTCTCGCTGCGTGCGTGATTGCGGTGGCTTTCTTGTACGTAGCATCGCTCTACGTGAACCGGGCGCAGACATCTCCAATAAAGGAGATCGGACGACTCGCAGTCTGCACGGTCATGACGTATGCCCTCGCATCCGTAGCGTGGAACAACCATATCTCGAACAACCGCTCTTCACGCCGCGTTCTTGAATTGGTTGCATCGCTCTCGAAGCCAGACGCTCAGATTCGGGTCGGATTCCCCGTGTACTTCCCGTTCTCGTCCACCTTCTACGGTCCGCTGCACCAGAGCCCATCTCTGACGATCGTGAACCTAGAGGACCCGCAGATTCCGAATGCGGACGTAGATGTGCTCGTCGTGCGCAATCGCAACGAGAAGGAGCTGCTCGGAATCGACCCCACGTTGAGCGACAAGAAGCTGGCAGAGATTGGCCAGTGGAATGTGTATCGCGGGACGGGGAAGGGGTTGAAGTAAGGGCGGTTCTGGCTAGCTTCAAGGCAGGTGCGATTCGGGAGCGGAACCGGTACCGGAGCCGGTGCCGTTCCCGTTGCCTGGTGGTTATCGGATTTTAAGGCAACCAGTGCAGTAGCGAGCTGGCGCCAAGCCGGAGAAAATCGCCTACCCCATAATGTGATGGGAGTGTTTTCACAAAGAGAGCGGCGAGGGCAACTTG
>CANLJX010000003.1 GCA_947491545.1 Deltaproteobacteria bacterium | reverse complement strand
CGCGCTGCCCCGCCGCGCCTTGTTGATGTTGTTGGGACGAACTTCTGCGATATCTCATTCGCTCTGCGTGGCAAGCAGCTCGTGGTGATGGCAGCCCTCGATAACCTGGGAAAGGGAATGGTTGGCTCGGCTCTTCAGAACTTAAACCTCATGTTCGGCCTGCCAGAGACCACGGGTCTTCTTCACGCCTCCGTGGGTCCAGCATGAGCCACAACGCCATCAATCCGGCCGAGATCGAGGCCTCGCACCCCGAGCTACAGCAGCTCCGAGGAAAAAGGGTTCTCGTGAAGTACGGCGGCGCAGCCATGGAAGATAGCGCCACCAAGCAGCTAGTCTGCTCCGAAGTTGCCGCCCTTGCCCGTTTTGGAATCGAGATCGTCGTGGTCCACGGCGGCGGAAAGGAGATCTCACGCCTCCTTGAGCGGCTCGGCTTGCCATCCCGCTTTATCGATGGACTGCGCGTTACCGACGATGAAACGATGGTGGCGACCGAGATGGCGCTGTCGGGCACGATTAACAGCGACCTTGTGTCACGCATCACCGGCGCCGGAGCGCCCGCTATCGGGCTATCTGGTCGCGACGCAGGGCTGCTCCGAGCCATTAAGCTTCGTAGCAAACGTGGCGAAGATCTTGGGCGCACCGGAGAGGTTCAGAGCTCGGACCCCTCGGCGGTCGAGGCCGTGCTGCGCGGAGGTTTCGTTCCGGTGATTAGCCCAGTCGGCGAGGCGAGTGACGGCTCAGCGCTTAACCTCAACGCCGACTACGCCGCAGCTGCCCTATCTGGCTCGGTGCGGGCTGCATGCTGCGTCTTCCTGACGGATGTTCCGGGAGTAAAGCGTAAGGGCGAGGTTATCCCGCGCCTAACGCCAGCGTTGATCGCAGAGCTGATCGAGGTCGGAGCAATCTCAGGCGGAATGATACCGAAGGTTGAGTGCGCCGCTCGAGCTCTGCAGGTGGGCTGCCCCCGAGCGGTAATCGCACACGCCGCTCAGCGCATGGCGATCACCAGGGCTTTGCTCGGTGCAGCCGACTGCGGAAGCGAGGTGTCTGAATCGTAGCCCAATCCCATTCCAACCCGCTGGATCTGAGCCGCGAGCGCGGCATTGGCACAGTCCGGAGCTCTCCCGTCACACGACCGGACTCATTGAATTTACTCCTCTTTCTCCATTTGCCTCAGTCCGCTCTTAGCGATACTCTCTTGCTGTTTTTTTGAACTACTAGAGTGCTATGGGTCGCATTTTTGAGAAGCGTAAAGACCGCATGTTCGCCCGCTGGGCGAAGACCGCCAAGGCGTTCACCAAACTAGGCAAAGAGATCGCGATCGCCGTGAAGCTGGGTGGCCCAGAGCCAGACAGCAACCCTCGACTGCGCATGGCTGTGCAGACCGCCCGTTCACTCAATATGCCAAAGGATCGCATCGAGGGGGCTATCAAGCGAGCTTCAGCGAAGGACGCGGCTGACTTGAGCGAAGTGACCTACGAGGCTTTTGCCCCGCACGGTGTCGGACTCTACATTGAAACTGCAACCGATAATGGCACTCGCACCGTGGCGAATGTGCGCAACATCGTGACGAAGAACGGCGGCAACCTGGCAACTTCTGGAGCACTCGATTACATCTTTGACCGCAAAGGGGTATTCAAGATCGTCCCGCCTGCTGGCGACATGGATGAGCTTGAGCTTGAGCTAATCGATCACGGCCTTGAGGATATCTTTGAAGCCGATGACGGACTCCTGCTCTACTCAAACTTCAAGCAATTCGGCGACCTGCAGAAGGTTCTCGAGGCCCACAAGGTTGAGGTGAAGAGTGCCGCTCCACAGCGGATCCCCACCAGCTACGTCAAAGTCACAGCTGAGCAGGAGCAGGAGATACAGAAGCTAATTGAGAGACTTGAAGAAGACGACGACGTGCAGACCGTCTTCCACAACATGCAGAGCGAGGGCGACTAGCTTTCCGACGCCTTTGCCAAGACTTTCCCGGCGGCAATCGCCACGCGCGTGAATCGCGACTTTGTGAGCACTTGCAGAAGCTCGCCCGCTCCAGTGAGGACTTCGTCATTCTCCCATGGAATGCATCCGAGCAACCGAGCTGTCATAGTCAGCACATCCGGAGATGAGCTCCTGGCGACCATGTCAGCACAGAAATTGAGCGCCTCCGGCTGACAGGCCTCCAGCAGGGAAAAAGCCCGTAAAAGCTCCCGAACAACAGCATTCCCGTCGCCGGAGCGCTCGACAGCTGCTTCAAGAGCCATTCGAACCATCTTCCACGCCAGAGCGGGATTAGTATCATCAAGTCCGGCTAATATGATAAAGTTACTGGCAGCTCCACCACTGGCCGATGCCATATCCGACCAGAGCATCTCCTCTGTCCTTGCCACTGCTCCGACTGGAATACCCCGGCGGGCAAGATAGACGGCAGTAAAATCCCGCCCCATACTCGTTACCGACTGCGCGCGGCACTTAAAGCTCTCAACGAGTGGCGCTAATTCCTCTGGCAACTCCAACCTTCGCATCGCGTTGAAGTACTCGAATTGCTTCACAGGGCTCGCGTTTTCGAGACGGTCCATGACAAACGACAAACTTGTCCAGACCTTGGGCAGATACTCAGGAGGAAGCTGGTCTGCGTACAGGGTGAGCAGCTTCAGCGCGAACGACCGAACAGTCTCACCCGGCGAGCACAGGCCGATGAGAACTACGTGAAGCTGCTCTTCCTTCCATGAACCCTCAATCGGATGGGTGGTATGCTTGAGTTCCGTTTTCTGGGCACGCTCAGAGAGTCGTAGGCAGCGCGAGACCAGATCCTGGATATCACGCTGTTGAGCTGCCCCTCCAGCTCCGGAGGCGAAGGCTTTGAGTCGTGGATCACCTTGTGATGGGGTAACGCTCCAAAGCACGGCCATCGGCAAGATTGGTGAGCTCGACCGCGTAGCGATCTCGCCAAGCGCAGCAGCCGCATCAATCGCAACACCAGGCCGAGAGTCCGATATGAAGCGCGCGCACAGAACTGGGGCGACACCAGCTGGATCCTTCACGGCTCCGAGAAACGAGAGCAGCGAGGAGACCAACTCCGTGTCCGGCTCCTCGCAGAGACGTCTCACAACTTCTCTGGGCACCGAATTGAAGCTCCGTACCGAGAAGAGAATGTGCTCGGCTGCCCCGCGGCGAATGGTAAGGGATTCATCAGCAAGGAGGCTTAGGGCTGAATGTGCTCTTGGACTGGTTGTGCACACGGCTGAGGCTGGTTTCTCGCTCTCAGACGGCTCCACGCTCGGGTTCACTGTTGCTTTAGGCTCTAACCCCATACCGTGGCTTATAACACCTTTGGGAGGGGCCGCAACGGCCCGGGGCCGCCATCGAAGTGGTTCCTGTACGGAATAGAGCTAACAAGGCTTAGGATCTAGCGCCGACGCCAGCCCGTGTACATAGCCTGAGAGAAGAGAAGACGCAGAACGAGCCCAGAGAAGGTCCCCCACACAACTGGGCACACGACCGGCACCAAGACCCGAAAGTTAAATAGCACGAGCTGTAGCGCAATAACCGCAAAGACCGAACCACAGAGAGTGATGACAGCTCGGGAGCCTTGCAGGGTAAGGATCATCGCTGCAAAGAGCGATGCAATCACCGCGCACGCTACAGTGCCCCACACTGAAGAGATCTCCTGGATCCAGTCCTGCTTCTCCATGTTAGAGGCGGCGGTTGCGTGGATCTCAGTCCCGAACATCCCCTGGTCGTACGGGGTAACGAACGACTCGCGCTGAGACGGGCCTGTCCGGCTGCGCAAGCCAAGACCCACAAAAACGATCTTGTCCTTAAAGCTGCCGGCCGGGAGAGGCTTCTTCTCGTCGATAACCATCTCGTATGGAACAGTCGGAATGGTACGAGCGTGCCCGTAGAAATTGATGAGTGATAAAGCGTTTGGCTGCCCAGCCTGTCCCTCAAGCACGCTAGCTGCAGCCTGAGCAAGGGACGGCACATCAGGGAAGAGCTCTGAGCGCTCGACGTTAAACTGCCGAACGCGCCCGAAACGCTGCGGCAACCCTACCGTGCCGATAGCGACTGCTGCATCCTCGAAAACCAGAGCGGGCTTGATCAGCTCCTCAAGCATGAAGGAGCCATTCAAGGTTGCTTTCTGGGTTGTGCCCAGCGCCGCTGCCAAAACGGTTGGAACGCGCCTCATGGCAGACGCAAGCTCTAGATCAATTGTCTCATCAGCCGACTTGTCGTTAAAGATGATGTCGAAGACGACTCTTTTCGCTTTGTCATCAGCCAAGCGATTCACGAGCTTGGTATGGAGCTGCCGCGGCCATGCGCCAGTGATCGGCACACCAAGCGCCTGGTAGCTGTTCTCGTCCATGGAGATAACAGCAATGTTCTCCATCGGCTCCCGTGGTCCGCGCATCCGGAAGAGGTTGTCAGACTGCGATAGCTCGATGCTCGCAAACATGTCGGTTGAGCTTAGAGGGACCGCGAAAAGCGAGAGGATCACCCCCATCATGACTCTATTGGTTATAGCTCCTTGGCTAACCCGCCGCAGAATTCGAGTGTGCAGCGGCGCGTCTTCGAGCAGCTTGTCGATCGAAAGCGTGTTGTTAATCAGCCCTGCAACCAGGCCTTCATCGAGTTGGCGTGGGGCATACTTGTCTAGATTTGCTGCGAAGGTGGGCAGGGAGCGCATGCGAAGCTTCGGGTCGATCTCCAGCAGGCCGAGCAGTCCTTGGGCCAGCCACTCAGGCACATCAGGTCGGAACTCCCGTGGGTCGGGAGGCATCTCCTCGACTTTGCGCATAATGAGGCGCGCCGGCACCTCGTCGTCAATCGGAGGATGTCCGGTTAGGAGCTGGTACAGGATCGCCCCAATAGCGTAGTAGTCAACAGCGATGGTCGATTCCTCGCCGACGAGCGTCTCTGGTGCAAGGAACGCGATTGTGCCGACGATCTCGCCAGAAGACGACGTGAGGTTCGACACGCCTCCGCGCGAGATACCGAAGTCGGTGATCTTTAGGCGCCCCTCGTCCAGGATCATCACGTTAGCTGGCTTTATGTCGCGATGTATGACGCCGACTGCGTGGACAGCCGAGATGCCACGCATGAGCTGAACCGCTATCCCCAAGATGCTTTCAAGCGGGATGACCTCATTCCTGAGCGCAGCCTCAAGGGTACTGCCGGCCAGGTACTCCATGGTGTAGTAGAGCGTGTCTCCGTCCTGACCGAAGTCAAACGTCCGCACCACATTCTCGTGGTTAATTTTGTGGGTTAGGCGCACCTCCCGCAGGAATCGGTGCACCATGTCCTCTTTGAAATTCCCCGTTTGACGCAGGATTTTGACTGCTACCTGGGTTTCACCGAGCACCAGGTCTTCGGCCAGGTATACGGACGCCATGCCGCCGCTGCCGAGGGGCCGGATAACCTTGTAGCGGTTGCCGATAATGTGCCCCGGGGAAAAGAACGAACTGGTCTCTGTTCCGGTTTCAGCCATGCTTTTTCTATCGTCCTAACGCAGAAGAGTTAAAGAACTCCGACACAGCTGTCGAAGAAAGTGTATGCCCCGTAAGCCCCAAAAGCTGGACCTCTGCTCCGGTGATAGTCTCCTGTCCACGAGACTCTTATCGGCATTAGTGCCAGAAAGCTTAGCGGGATCCCCTAAAAATTCTGATGCCAAATACGAGTCTCAAGCATCTCCATCTACGAGAGGATTGTACACGCCGAGAGGTAACCCTTTGGATTTCCTGCGCAGGCCCCTCATATTCTCGCTTTTGGCCCTACTGACCGGGCTCTTGCTGATCTGCAGCCCGCAGGGCGCCATCGCACAGAACGATACAGTTGCGACCCTATACGCTAGCGAGGGATCCGTTTCCGTCAGGCGGGTCGGCACCAGCTCTTGGGAAGGCGTAAACACCGGCGCGAACTTTCGCGAGGGAGACACCATCCGGACCGGGAAAGACGGCAAGGCCGCTGTGGAATTCGTCGACGGAGCCCTGGTGCGGCTGGGCCGCTACTCAGCTTTAACTTTCGAGAAGGTGACCGCTGCAGGCAACCCTTCAGTTTCTCAGACCGAGGGAAAAGCGTACTTCTTCTCGCGTGGCGCAAAACGCGAGCCCGAGATTAAGACCCGGCATGTCAACGCTGCCATCTTCGGCACCGAGCTTGTGGTCGACGTATCAGCCGATTCAACTACTATCGATGTGCTGCACGGCTCTGTAAACGCCTCGAACTCGAAAGGGAGCGTTTCACTTGCACTTGGCGACCGCGCAGTCACGCGACTCAACGAAGCCCCGACGAAATCAATCCTGGTGCGCCCAGCTGACTCGGTACAGTGGATGATTAACTTCCCGTTCGTGCTCGTGGAGGGCGACCTGCTCGCTTCGCCCGATCCAGGCTGTGGAGATGCGTGCGCTCAGGCCATTAAGGCTATCCTCGCAGACGTGAGCAAGGGCGACACTCTCCTCACCGCTCTCGACAAGCATGACCAACCCCTCTCTGGCACGGCTCGCGGATCGGTGCTCAGGGCCGTGGCCGACTGGCGCGTAGGAAATCCTTCAGGCGCCCGTGCTGCGCTGCTCAAGGCGCCTGCTGGAGCTAGCCCCACAGACCGGGCACTGCGCGACATAGTGCTCGCCTTCACTGACCTGGTTGAGGGGAATCCCCAGGGGGCGCAGGCTAAATACGACGCTGCAAAAGCCGCACGTCCCGGGATGGTCAACTCGGCGATCCTAGAATCATACGTCTTGCAGTCAAAGGGGGACCTCGATGACGCACTGGAGGTTATCGAGCAAGCTCGCGCAGCACACCCAAAAGTCGCCTCGCTCTACGACCGTGAGGCTGAGCTGATGCTCTCCTTCGATCGGTACGCCGATGCGACTCAACTCCTAAACGAGCGCAGGGCAGAATTTGGAGCCAGCTCGATGAACTCAATCCTCGCTGGATTCGCTGCCCTCTCAAGACATGATTTTGATGATGCCCAAGCCAACTTTGTGCAGGCGCAGCGCGAAGACCCCTCTCAGTCGCTTGCCTACCTCGGACAAGCCCTGGTTAAGGTCAATGACCGTGAGTACGGTGAAACAAAAGAGCTCCTCTCTAAAGCAGTGCAGCTCGATCCGGCTGTGGCGTCCTACCGCTCGTACCTCGGAAAGCTCTTCTTCGACGATGAGCATTCAGACGCGGCTCGTGAGGAGTACAACGCAGCTATCGAGCTCGACAAGAACGATCCAACCGCGTACTTGTACCGTTCCTACGTCGACGTTGCGCAAAACGACGTGATCGGCGGATTACGAGACGTGGAGAAGTCTATCGCGCTGAACAACAACCGCGCCGTCTACCGCTCCACCCTCCTTCTCGACCGCGATTTGGCTGTTCGCGGCGCAGGACTGGCGCGAGTCTTCAACGAACTCGGATTCAGCGATATCGCTCGTGTAGAGGCGATCAAGTCAATTAGCGATGACTATGGGAACTACTCGGCACACCGGCTTCTCGGAGACTCGTACAATTCGATCCTTGATGCCGAGGCCCGATTCTCGGAAGAGCGTATTGCAAACCTGCTCTCGCCCCTGAGCTTCAACATCTTTAACAGCATCGGCGAGTCAACAGCTCTCGGTGACTACAACGCCTTGTTCGACAAGAAGGAGTCCCGCGAAGCCTTCCAGGCGGTGTGGCAGAGCAACCAGAATCAGGTCGGTGGCGAGCTGCTTGCTACCGGAAAGACTGACTCCTTCGGATACCTCTTCCGCTACGCGCCGTACTACGCCAATTCCTCGAACCCGAACCCGTACCACTCGTCTGCAAATACCGTCCGCGGAGCGCTGCAGTACGAGCTTACGCCTGACGACCGCTTCGTCCTTGAAGGGAACTTTAGGGCGTCTACCCAAAACAACGAGACGACGGCTGATGGGACATCGTCGTACGAGTCAGAAGGGTTTCACGCCGGCGATGTTTCTCTGGGCTACAACCATAGGTTCTCAACAAACCTCACTTTCTTGGCGCAGGCAGGGTATGCCAGGGACAGCAATCAGTTCTCATTTCCAGAAGAGCGAACGAACAACTTGTCTGCGGACTTTACCGCTCCCGACACGTTCTTCTATGCCCCTCTCTCCCTACAGGCAAATCCAAAGGACGTGATAAGCCAGAACAACTACTCTGCGCAGCTCATCTACACGTCGAAGTATATCGACTCGGTAACCGGCGTTCAGGGGCTGTACTTCGATTCGAGCCGTCGAGAGAATTCCCCAGTCTCTCAAATAAACGTCTGTGAGGGCGGAGCTGATCCTGCCTGCCAGGTTGACGTTCAAGGGGATATCAACACCAGCTCCTCGGCCAATCTCTCCTCAGGGGACGTGTACGAGTACCTCTCTTTCAAGATCCCACAGACTGCCAACTTGACTCTGGGGCTCACGGCGACCACCGTTGAATACGAGCCAAATTACATTCCTCCATACCTGTCAGCTACTGAGCGTGAAAGCAAGCTTAGCCCTAAAATCGGCCTTGTAACGACACCCACCTCGTGGTTGACCACTCGTGCTGCCTACTTTCAGAACCTCTCGAAGAGCGACCTCACCGACTTAAGCTCGCTCGAGCCAACGCTCGTCGGCGGATTAAACCAAGACTTTAACAACCTGTCCGGCGCTGAGAGCGAGAACTACGCCTTTGGTCTTGATGCGAAGGCTCCCAACAAGGTCTACGTCGGCGCTCAGTACACTCACAGGAACCTGAAAGAGCCAATCGGCTACGTCGAGCAGTACTCCGAGCTGGCGTACCCAGAACTGTCGCTGGTAGGGCTTGAGAACTTTGACGTTGAAAACTCGTACGCGGAAGACCAGATCTTCCGGGGATACTTGTACTCGGTGCTCTCAGACAGCACAGTTTTCACCGCCGATACGTTGATGGACTGGTTTAACTTGCAGGACCCCGGAGAGGAACCAGCTACTATTATAAGCCGTAGAGTGCGCCTCGGCGCCCGCCAGTACTACGGCAAACACCTCTCCTTCACCGTTTCGGGAACCTACCGCAACCAGAATATCTCCGGACTTCCAGGCTACCTGCCAGATGAATCGCAGGCGGGCGGCGGCTTCTGGCTCTTCGACACAGCCGTCTCTTACCGCTTTCCGGAACAGCACGGAAACGTGTTCTTCCGAGTGGATAACATTCTCAATCGCGACTTCGACTACAATACCATCACCGGTGTCGAGAATCCGCTGCTCGAAGGTCGCTCCTTCATCCTCGGAATTAACTACAACTTCTTCTAGCTCGAGCACCGTTCCGCGGGATCTTGAGCCGGCGCTTCACGGCAGCCCTGCGAGCAGCTCCTAGAGACACTCTGCCCAAATTTCGCCGTCACAAACGCGCGTAACGGGACCAGTCATGCGGATTGCGTATGCAGCTCCTATCTCAATCGAGAGTTTGCCGCCCGGCATCGAGACAACAACCGCATCGTCAACTAATCCGAGCCGGTGGGCTACGGCTGCAGCGGCCGAACTGCTGCTGCCTGATGCAAGCGTATACCCTGCGCCGCGCTCCCAGATCTCAATGTGTATCTCTGCGCGTGAAAGCACACGGAGGAGCTGCACATTGGTGCGGTTTGGAAAGAGAGTATGCCGCTCAAGGAGCGGGCCGAAGCGCTCGGCGTTCTCTCGGGTCGGGTCAAGATCGAGGACGACGCAGTGGGGATTGCCAACCGTCGCGGCGCAGAACAGGAGCTCTCTTCCGGCAACCTCAACCTTCTCGTGAAGCACTTCGCGCTCTGGCCCAACAACCGGTATTGCCCCGCTTGAGAAGCTCACCTGACCCATATCGACAGTCACAAGCCGCCCTGACTCAGACACAAGGCACGAAACGTCTCCCCCCGCAGTGCTCACAGAGAAGGCAGCGTCAGAAACGAGTCCTCGATCCCAGAGGTACCGAGCAAAGATACGGAGGCCGTTGCCGCTCTTCTCCGCCTGCGAGCCGTCTGGGTTGTAGATGCGTAGCGAGAAAACACCACCGCTGCGCCGTGCTTCATGCACAAGGATTCCGTCAGAACCGACCCCGAAGTGCCGGTCACAGATGCGCGCGACTACGGCCTCGGAGGGCGCCGGACCAAGCTCAGCAGCTTCCATAACCAAGTAGTCATTTCCCAGGGCATGGTAGCGAGAGAATTTCATGCTGCGAACTGTATCAGGGCTTACGGCGAGTTGCCACGGGTTCCACGCGGAGATGAGGGTCGGAGGGAGAGCTTAAGCGCTTCGGCAACCCCGGAAATCGGCTCGTTAATGACCCGAAAATTGATGAGCGGAGCCGCTACTCATTTGCTAGGCGGAGACTAAAGGGTTGAGACAATGAGTTTTCACAAAGAGAGCGGCGAGAACGGGAGATGGAATTGAACACTCCAGCCTCTCCCTCTCTCCGCCCTCGCCGCTCTCTTTGTAGTCATCCCCCTCCGGTCCTCTCCCACTTTTTTGCCGGACTTCCCTAGCAGCCCATTTGAGGCAAGAATGCGCAGCATGACAGAGCCCGGCAAGACAGAGGGAGCGGCCGCAGGGGAGCGCTACGAGAGCGCCTCATGTGCCCTGTACGACGCTGGCACGTGCCGCTCCTGCGGCCTCCTAGCGCTCAGTAGTGGCCATCGGGCAAGCTCCAAGACAGCCAGTGTGCTTGAGGTGCTGCGCGGAGCAGGAATTGCTTCGGCTCTAGTCGAGCCGCTCCTGTTGCCATCAAGCCCCTGGGGCTCGCGAGCAAAGATAAAGGTGAGCGTCACAGGCACCGTGTCAGCTCCTGTTATCGGAATTGTGCGCTCAGACTTGAAAGCCGTTGAGCTTGCAGTGTGCCCGCTCTCCCCTGCCCCTTTTCGGGCGCTGCTTGAGGAGATCCGCGGAGTAATTGGAGCGTATGCACTTACCCCCTACGAGATCGAAGCACGCCGCGGCGAGCTGAAGGGGCTGATAGTGATGTCAGATAGCAGCCACTCTGAGGGTATTCTCCGCTTCGTTCTCAGGAGCACGGAGGCTGTAGCACGCATACGAAAAGCGATTCCGGCTATCATGGCGGCTCATCCGTGGGTGAAGGTCGTAAGCTGCAACATCCAGCCTCTGCCTGCAGCGCTGCTTGAGGGCGACGAGGAGATCGTGCTCACGGAGCAGTCGCAGATCTCAGCGCAGTACGGGCCAGTTCGGCTGCTCTTCTCGCCGCAATCGTTCATGCAGGTAACGCCGGAAGTGGCAGCAGCGCTCTACGCCAAGGCTCGGGCCTGGGCTGATGAGTTTCGGCCAGGCCGCCTGCTCGACATCTTCTGCGGAGTCGGTGGGTTCTCGCTCTCGCTGGCACCGGTATGTGAATCAGTCACTGGAGTAGAGATCTCTCATTCCGCCGTTCAGAGCGCTGCAGCAGCGGCCGCGCAGCTAGGTCTCTCGAAAAAAGCTCGATTCCTGGCGGGAGATGCTCTGCGGATGGTGGAGTCCCTCGCAGAATCGCGCTTCGACACAGTTCTGGTTAACCCACCGCGCCGCGGTTTGTCGGCTGAATTGGTTAAGGCGATAGCTCATGCCACGCCCGAGCAGATCTTGTACTCAAGCTGCAACCCAGAGACCTTTGCACGAGACGTGTCAGCCTGGCGCGGGGCGTACACGCTACAGCGTATCGCCCTCTTTGACATGTTCCCGCTTACCGAGCACTGCGAGGTGCTCGGCCTGCTGACTCGAGCGTAGCCCCTTACTGCTGCTCCCACTCGGTGTGGTAGCTGGTGCCCGGAGCGTCCTTGCGCTCATACGTATGAGCACCAAAGAAGTCCCGCTGCGCCTGGGTCAGGTTCTGTGGCAGCTCTGCGGTGCGGAAGCTGTCGAAGTAGCCGAGCGAGGCTGCGAAGCCCAAGACTGGCACTCCGCGGCTTACTGCGGCACCGACGACTTTGCGCAGGTTCGGGACACACCGCGTGACTTCCTTCTTCATGAAGGAGTCGAGCAGCAGGTTGGTCGGAGCAGGCTTCGAGGCGAATGCGCGACGGATCTCGTCAAGGAACTTGGCGCGGATGATGCATCCTCCCTTCCACATCGCAGCGATTTCGTCGAGCTTAAGGTCCCAGTTCCACTGCTGTGATGCAGTAGCAATGAGAGCCATGCCCTGGGCGTACGACATAATTTTTGAGGCGTACAGGGCATCATGGACGGCTTGAATGAACTGCTGCCGGTCGCCGGTGAAGTCCTCCACGGACGGTCCAGCAAACTCCTTCGCGGCCACCACACGCTGGTCCTTGATGCTGCTCAGGGTGCGCGCGTCAACAGCTGCCGAGATAGTTGGGATCGACACGCCGAGGTCGAGCGCGGTTTGCGCTGTCCACATTCCGGTGCCCTTCTGTCCTGCCTTGTCGAGGATCTTGTCGACGAGGTAGCCGGGGCCCTGAGGATCCTTCTTGGTGAAAATCTTGGCGGTAATCTCGATCAGGAACGACGAGAGCACGCCTGAATTCCACGTGTCGAAGATCTTCGCTAGCTCGTCTGGCTTGCAGCCGACCACGCTCCTCAAGATGTCGTAGGCTTCCGCTATAAGCTGCATGTCGCCGTACTCGATTCCGTTGTGCACCATCTTGACGAAGTGCCCCGCGCCATCCGGGCCGACGTAATTCGTGCAGGGGCCATCAGCTTGCGCAGCGATCTTTTCGAGCATCGGCGCGACGATCTTCCAAGCGTCCTTAGGGCCGCCTGGCATAAGGCTCGGACCCTTGAGCGCCCCTTCTTCGCCACCGGATATGCCTATGCCGAGGAAGTTGAGCCCCATCGCCGTAAGCTTCTGCTCACGACGGACAGTGTCCTTGAAGTACGCGTTGCCTCCGTCGATGACGATGTCGCCCTTCTCCAGGAGCGGAGCCATCTGGTCGATCACCGCATCGGTCCCGGCTCCCGCCTTGACCATGATGATGATCTGGCGCGGGGACTGCATGCTCTTAACGAATTCCTCCATCGTGTAGGATGCGGTGAAACCAGCAGGCTTGCCATCCCGGGTTCCAAACTTCGCCATGAACTCCTTCGTCACCTCTCCGGTGCGGTTGTAGACGGCAACGGGGATTCCTCGGCTCTCGATGTTGCGGGCAAGGTTAGAGCCCATTACGGCCAGGCCGATCATTCCTACGCTTGGTTTTGACATAACACTCCTTCAGTTCCGGGTGCATGTACGCAGCCTGCCTCTCGGCGGCTCCCACCCTTTTTGCGGCTGTTTAGGGCACAAATCTCCCGTAAGCCGAGGAAAGCAACTCGCTGACAATAGGACGCAAAGCCCTTCAGATCAACCGCCTAAGCGCTCTCGGAGGCTAAAGGTTTTGACCTTGTTTTCGCCGTGATCGAGCTGGAAAAGCTGGCCGTGAACCAGCTCGACAACTGAGAGCCGATTACCGAAAACCAGTCCCGTATCTACCCCGATTTTATAAGGCAAATGAAGCATCACGTCCTCAAACGGGGTGTGCCCGAATACCACAGTTTTGCCAACGGTGTGCGTGGCGTGCGTGAATTGCCCGCGTATCCACATCAGGTCGTGGGATGACTGTTCGTCGAGCGAACGGTCCGGGTGGAGACCGGCATGGACAAAGAGGAACTCCGCTAACAGGACCCCCAGTTCAAGTCTCCTAAAAAACTCGATGTGCTCTGTTGGCAGGGCCGCCAAGATATCAGCGCGCGTCGCAAAGGGGTGCAGCCCGTAGCTCTTCAGAAACTCCGCGCCACCGTTCTCAAGGTACACATCCCCGCTCTCCCCACCAAAGCCGAGATAGTCGAGCAGCATGTCCTCATGGTTGCCTTTTAGGAACACCGTGTTCGGCAGCTCCTTCCGGATCGCAAGTGCCTGTTCTATTACCTCCCGAGACTTAGGCCCACGATCGATATAGTCACCGAGGAATACCAGCAGGTCCTCTGAACCGAGAGTCTGCTCCTGCTTGAGAAAGTTGAGCATCGCCTCGAGCTCGTCGGCGCAGCCGTGAATATCGCCAACAGCGAATACTCGCGCTGGGCGCTCTGGAATTGCCCGCAGCAGCGCGGGCGGTTGGCTGTGCGAACTAGCTGTCATCTCCGAGCTTCAACACCGCAAGGAACGCCTCTTGAGGAATCGAGACCTTTCCGATCTGCTTCATTCGTTTCTTGCCCTCTTTCTGCTTCTCAAGCAGCTTGCGCTTCCGGCTAATGTCCCCGCCGTAGCACTTGGCAGTCACGTTCTTGCGCAGCGCCTTCACCGTGCTGCGCGCAATGATCTTAGCCCCAATCGCGGCTTGAATCGCTATCTCAAACATTTGCCGGTCGATAATGTCCTTGAGCTTCTCAGTCAGCTCCTTTCCGCGATTGAATGCCTTGTCGCGGTGCACGATGATGCTTAGGGCGTCGACCGATTCACCATTGAGCTTAATGTCGAGCTTAACGAGGTCTGACTCTTGGTAGCCAACGAGCTCGTAGTCGAAAGATGCGTAGCCCTTAGTGAGCGACTTAAGCCTATCGTGGAAGTCGAGCACGATCTCGTTGAGTGGGAGCCGGTACACGATCACAGCCCGCTCCATGCCGTGGAACGAGATATTTTCCTGCACTCCGCGACGATCTTCGCACAGCTTGAGCACATTTCCGACAAACTCGCGCGGGCAGTGAACCGTTGCCTTCACGATTGGCTCCTCGATTCGCAGGATCTGGGCGACCTCGGGCATCTTGGTTGGATTGTCAACCATCAGCTCGGTGCCGTCGTTGAGCACCATCCTGTAGACTACCGACGGCGCAGTCGTTATCAGGTTAAGGAGAAATTCGCGCTCGAGGCGTTCCTGCACAATCTCCATGTGCAGAAGCCCGAGGTAGCCGCACCTAAACCCGAATCCGAGTGCCGCTGAAGTTTCGGCCTCGTACGTGAAGGCGCTGTCGTTGAGGCTAAGTTTTTCAAGCGCGCTTTTGAGCGCAACGAAATCGTCTGCCTCTACTGGAAAGAGCCCGCCGAAAACCATCGGCCGGACCTCTTTGAAGCCTGGCAGGGCCTCCTGTGCGGGTTTCCGCACATGGGTGACCGTATCACCGATCCTGACGTCTCGGAGGTTCTTGATAGCCGCGGAGAAGTATCCCACCTGGCCGCTCGTCAGCTCCTCGACCTCTTGCGGGTGCGGGGTGAATACGCCGAGCTTGTAGACATCGTGCTCTGCGCCAGTCGAGAAGAACTTCACCTTGTCGCCCGGTCGCAGCGTCCCGTCGATGATACGAACCTGGGCAACGACTCCGACATAGGAGTCGAACCACGAGTCGTACACGAGCGCCCTGAGGGGCGCATCGACTGACCCACGGGTTGGGGGCGGCACGCGCTTCACGATCGCCTCCAGCAGCGGCTTAATGCCGATGCCAGTCTTGGCGCTAATTTCAAGCGAATCAGAGGTATCGAGACCAATCACGGACTCGATCTCCTCTTTTACACGAGCAGGGTCGGCATTAGGGAGATCGATCTTGTTAATCACAGGGACGATATCAAGATCGTTTTCGATCGCGAGGTAAACGTTTGCAAGCGTCTGTGCCTCTACGCCTTGAGAGGCATCAACAACCAGAAGAGCTCCCTCGCAGGCCGAGAGGCTGCGGGAGACTTCGTAGTTGAAGTCCACGTGGCCGGGCGTGTCGATAAGGTTAAGCTGGTAGGTTTCGCCGTTGTCGGCCGTGTACGACAGCCGGACCGTTTGTGCCTTAATTGTGATGCCGCGCTCACGCTCAAGGTCTAGCTTATCGAGAAACTGCGCCTGCATCTCGCGCGCTTGCAGCGCCCCAGTCGCCTCCAGGATACGATCGGCACATGTCGACTTGCCGTGGTCGATGTGCGCAATGATGCTAAAATTCCGAATCTTGCTCTTATCTATCACAACTGGAAACTCTTATCGGGCCGTTTCGCCGCGGCGCAGCCGCTCGTCGAAGTCGGCTATTGTTCTCTTGAGCCCCGCCTCAAGGTCAACTTTTGGGGCCCAGCCCAACTCGCGCTTCGCAAGCGAGATGTCCGGCTGGCGGCGAGTGGGGTCGTCCTTCGGTAGCGGCTTCTGGACGATCTTGGACTTGGAGCCTGTCATATCGATGACTTTCTTCGCCAGGTCAGCGATCGTCATTTCATTCGGGTTGCCAAGGTTCACCGGCCCCCTGAATCCATCTTTGGACATCGTAGCGATGATACCTGCCACGAGGTCGTCAACGAAACAGAACGAACGAGTCTGCGTTCCATCGCCGTACACGGTAATGTCCTCGCCCTTGAGAGCCTGAACAATAAAGTTCGACACAACCCGCCCGTCGTTAAAGAGCATGCGTGGGCCGAACGTATTGAAGATGCGCACCGTGCGAGTATCGACGTGACCCTGCTCGTGGTAGTTCACCGTGAGCGTCTCTGCAACTCGCTTCCCTTCGTCGTAGCAGCTACGCGGACCGATCGGATTCACGTTTCCCCAGTAGCTCTCTACCTGCGGATGCTGTAGCGGATCGCCGTACACCTCGGATGTTGACGCAAGCAAGAACCTAGCATGGGTGCGCTTGGCGACCCCAAGCATGTTAATCGTGCCGGTGACATTAGTCTTGATCGTCTTAATCGGATTGTACTGGTAGTGCACCGGAGAGGCAGGGCAAGCAAGGTGGTAGACCTGGTCGCACTCGATCATCAGTGGCTCGGTTACGTCGTGCCGAATGAACTCGAAATGAGGGTTCTCGCGGTTGTGCAGGATGTTGCGCTTCGCCCCCGTAAAGAGGTTGTCGACTACCGTCACTTCATGTCCCTGCGAGAGCAGCACGTCCGTGAGGTGGGAACCGATGAAGCCTGCGCCTCCAGTTACAACGATTCGTGCCATAATCCTCCCCCACTCCCTCGAAAGTTTCTGCCTTAGCCCTGATTCACGCTCGGGCGGCCAACGCTGTAGTACAGGAACCCATACGAGCGCATGTCGTCAATGTCGTAAATGTTTCGACCATCAAAAATGACCGGCTCAGAGAGCTCCTGCTTGATCTTGCTGAAGTTCGGCTGGCGAAAGGCATTCCACTCCGTGCAAACGATCAGGGCATCAGAGCCCTTAAGCGCGTCGTAGTTTGAACTGACGTACTGGATGCTCTTGTGCTCGCCGAACTGCTCGCTGAAGGTAGCGGTAGCTTCCGGATCGAAGGCGCGCACCTTAGCGCCACGCTGAATGAGCTCGGCACAAATGGTGAGGGCCGGCGCCTCCCGCACATCGTCTGTCTTAGGCTTGAAGGCGAGCCCCCACACAGCGAAGGTCTTGCCGTCCAGCTTCTCACTGCCGTAGTGCTCAACAACCTTGCGCACCATAAGCATCTTCTGAGCCTTGTTCACATCCTCGACTGCACGGGCGATGCGCAGGTCAACGCCGTGCACCTTGCCAGTGCGAATGAGGGCCTGAACGTCCTTCGGGAAGCAGGAGCCTCCGTACCCGATGCCGGGGAAGATGAAGCTCATGCCTATGCGGGAGTCCGTTCCGATGCCAACCCGCACTTTGTTGATGTCCGCACCGGCTTCCTCACACAGATTCGCTATTTCGTTCATGAAAGAGACACGCAACGCGAGCATGGTGTTCGCCGCATACTTCGTCATCTCAGCTGAGCGCACATCCATCACGAGAATCGGGTTGTTCGTCCGGACAAACGGCCGGTACAGCTCTCGCATTACTTTCGCCGCGTTTTCGGAGGCTACTCCAACGACGACCCGGTCTGGCCGGAGGAAGTCATCGATTGCGGCACCCTCTTTCAAGAACTCGGGGTTGCTGACCACCTCGACCGGAAACTTTGAGACCTTCTCAATTTCGGCGCGAACAAGGTCAGCTGTTCCGACCGGGACCGTCGATTTGTCTACAACGACTTTCGGGCCGTTCATGCTCTCGCCAATACCCCTGGCAACTGCGAGCACGTGCGTCAAGTCAGCAGAACCGTCCTCGTCCTGCGGCGTGCCGACCGCGATGAAGATGATATCCGACGCGTGCACCGCATCTTTAAGAGAGGTAGTGAACGAAAGGCGTCCAGCTTTGGTGTTGCTCCTGACTAAATCCTCGAGGCCGGGCTCGAAGATTGGGATGTCTCCGGCGCGAAGGGAGTCCACTTTTTTGGAATTGTTGTCGACGCAAATAACTTCATTACCGGTCTCAGCGAAACAAGCCCCTGCGACTAGACCAACGTATCCCGTACCGACAACTGCGATGTTCATCTGACTTTCTCCGTCTTCTTCGGTGCGCCTAATCAGCCTTCACCAGCCGATTAGCACTTCCGTAACCTAGGCAACTCGACGCGGTATCGCGGCGCGTCAGGCGGGCTTAACCCAAATCTGGTCCCCCGCGACTGACGGCTGTTTGAGCACTATCTGCGGGACACCACGTTTCGATACGTTATAGCCGAAGCGCCTAGAGAGATCAAAGGGTTGGAAGGTGCGCTAGGGGTGGCACAAAGGGGGGATATTACTCACAGTTTCTGGCCAACAGAGCAGCCACGCATAGGGGAGCGGCTTCGAACAGAGACGGGACGAAGCGCTATAGCGACAGCCCGACCATCGAAGCTCTCCGAGGGGAGGAAAAGGCTTTCGCACATAAGCCTATCAAGTGCGATCACCAACCTCTGAGAACTTCGGTCGTGGGGCTTGCTTCCAGCTCTTATTCGCAGCCTGAAGGTAACAGAAATCTGATCGACAGATGCGGCCCCCTGATTTCCGGAACAGAGTCAGATCGACCAGCGGAGAGTGCTGGGTCTTTGGGTGTCGAACACCGCTACCAGAACTCGCCTCGATGTGCTACTCGGAGCGCCATGAAGAGAAACATCACTAACCTCAAAGGCGTTTTCGCTGGCGGCATCTCAGCCGGAATCAAGGCGAACGGAAAGAAAGACCTAGCATACCTGTTCATCCCGGACTGTTACGGCAGCGCGGGCGTTTTCACCAAGAGCGCCTTCATCGCTCCGCCGCTGATCGTGACGCAGGAAGCCCTCCGACGCGGAACGGTGAAAGCCCTGATTGTTAACTCCGGAAATGCCAACGCGGCGACGGGCAAGATTGGCCTCCGTGACGCGCGAGAAACTGCAAAGGTTGCGGCGAAGCTGCTCGGAATCAAGCCGCACCAGGTGGCGGTTTCGTCCACAGGAATTATCGGGAAGCTCATGCCGATGGAGGCCGTCAAAGCAGGCCTCAACAAGCTTCTCAAGAATCCGCTCAAGCGCGACGGAAAGAACGCGGCGCGGGCGATCATGACGACCGATCTTACCCAGAAAGAGGTTTTTGTGAGTGGAACCGTAGGCGGACAGCGCGTGACAGTTGCAGGTTTCGCAAAGGGCTCGGGGATGATAGCGCCGAACATGGCCACGATGCTCGGCTTCCTCGTGACCGACGCCAAGGTCGACAGCGCCGCGCTGCGCACCATGCTGCGTCGGGCAGTGAATGACTCCTTCAACATGACCTCGGTAGACACTGACACTTCGACCAACGACATGGTTATGGCGTTCTCCACCGGCACCAAGGGAAAGAAGGTCACGGGGGCTAAGGAGAAGCGGGATTTCCTCGCTCTGCTCAGGAAGGCGTGCCAGCACCTGGCCAAGATGATTGCGGCAGATGGCGAGGGTGCCACAAAGCTCATTGAGGTTCAGGTCGTCGGGGCTCGCACCGAGCGCGAGGCGCGAGTGATCGCGAAGAACGTAATTAATTCGCCGCTCGTGAAGACAGCGATCCATGGCGCAGACCCAAACTGGGGCCGCGTGCTCGCTGCCGCCGGAAAGGATCCGGCCGTAAAGGTTGATCCGCGCCGGGTTGACCTAACCTTTGCGGGTGCTGCTGTGATGCGCCGCGGCGAAGTTGTCCCGCATGACCGGAAGCGGATTAGAAAGCTCATGTCGGTGCGTGAGGTTCCTGTCAGGCTTCAGCTCAACTTGGGTCGCGGCGAGGCCGTGGCGTGGGGGTGTGACCTTACGCACGGGTACGTGGACATCAACGTCAGCTACAACTAGCAGCTACCAGCGCACTCGCGCGCGGACCTCGTTTGAGGTCTCTGAGATCTGGCCCTTTAGCTTCTGGGTCCGCTCAAGGTCGAGCTTGGCGAAGTCGTCCTTGCGCAAGCTAAAAAGGGTCAAGACTGGGTTGTGAAAGCCGTACACGCCCGAAGTCGCACGGTACTGCGCCACTATCGGCACCATCTGGAACACATCGCGAATACGCTGCCGCAGGGTTGGATTCGATTCCGGCTGGTTGAAGTAGCGAGCGTAGAACAGGCTTGAGAGCACCAGGTAGTCTGCGCCCGAGTTGCGCAACACTAGCGGATCGAGCTCCGGAATAATACGCGCGCGCTCGATGTGCTCTACTTTGAAGGGTGCCCCTTCAAGCTGTGGGCAGTACGGCTTCCAGTCCATCAGCACCGTTGCGCCTGCGGGAATGTGCTGCCGCATCCATACCGCCATCTGGTCGCGCGTATCATCCTTGAGATCTGCCGCCAGCGAGATGGTTCTTGAAAATGGTGCCGCGAGGAGGGCGAGCGAGCACAGCAGAGCCCCATGACGAATTCGCAGCGAGCGCCCGATCGCTCCCGCGAAAGCGGCTAGCGCCAACGCCAAGAACGGCAAGCACGGCACGATGTAGCGCTCTGGCTGCGGCGCAGGTTTCGCCTTAACGAATTCGGCCGGCAGGTAGAAGAGCAACGCAACAGACACAATGAAGAGACCCTCAATCTTCGCTCGCCGCACCAAGAAGCCGAGCCCCATCGCAGAGGCGATCGCCAAGACCGGGGTCATGCCTGGAAGGATGCTGCGGTAGAAGTGGTACATCCAGAGCTGCGACCACGGGTCGATCGTGTTCGTGTGCCCTGTCTGCATGTGACGCGATTCTGCGGCGAAGTCCTTGAGGAACTTAGGGCTGTCTATGAGCGCGTACGGAGTTGTCGCCAAGAAGCCCAGCGGGGCAATACACACGGCCGCTAGCGACCATGGAAGCCAGCGCAGGTCCGGCTTCCAGCTTCGGGACGCAAACCACGGAGCGGATGCCGGGACGATGGCGAGCAGGATCCCTGAGTACTTCGTTCCGGCCGTGGCTCCCGCCAGGAGACCCGCAATAAGCAGCATCCAGCGCCTGCCAGACTGCACGGCTACGACTGTGGCAAGCACACAGCTCAGCACAACAAAGGTGAGCAGCGCATCTTCTTTAAGGTAACGGCTGCAGGTGACGTGCAGCGGGAAAACAGCGAGAAACGCGGCTGCAAGCAACCCCGCGTTGCGCGAGAGAAGTCTCCGGCCTATCGCGTACGTCAGCGCTATGGAGATGGTGCCCGCTGTGGCGCTCACTAGCCTGCCTGCGAGGTAGGCGGTGTCGCGGAATGTGCCCTCGAACCCAAGCAGGTGCAGGAGCGAGTTCATCCCGTACGTGGAGTAGAGGAGCAGTGATGGATGAAGGAAGTACTGAGGGTTCCATGTGTTCTGCTCAACCATGCGCATGATGGCGTTCACCTTCGGAACTTCGTCTGGATGAAAGTGTGCTGGAAGCCCGAAATCGATCCCGTAGAAGCGCAGGAGTGCGCCGAGCGCCACGATTCCGAAAATAAGAGCTCGCGGCGCTTGCCGCTCCTCTTTCTCCGGCTCCGGCTTGCACGCCCCGAAGAGCGCCATGCCCGCCAGCACCGCAGTAACGAAGAGGTAGAGCGGAAGGTACTTGTCAGCGTCAACTGTGCCGAGGATCAGAATCGCGGCTGTCAGCCCAAGCGCTGCTAGCGACGCAGGGAGGCGCAGAGAGCTGGCGTTCCCCGGCGCCCAATACGCGCAAAGAGCCAGCAGCAGCATCGCGACGAGCGACTCGACCACGATCTCAAAAGAGAAGAGCGGGAATCCCAAAGATGACGTTATCTTTAGCCCGTTGACCTGCGCCGAAACGGTGCGGTCACCGCCCTGCTCGTGCAATACGAAGGAGTTGAGAGCCTTAATATCGAGCTGCAGCGGCGAGCAGCCGGACGGAATGGCAAACGGATGTGGCGAGATGCTGCGCACCTCAAGCTCGGTGGGCCGTCCGCCGCAGATAGAGACCGCTACGCGCGGGGGACCATCAGCCGCCAACCGAACCGGGCTCATCGAGAGCTCGACCACGTTTGCAATCGTAGAGAACCCGCTGACTGAA
This sequence comes from Deltaproteobacteria bacterium, assembly GCA_947491545.1. Taxonomy (GTDB): domain Bacteria; phylum Bdellovibrionota_C; class UBA2361; order UBA2361; family OMII01; genus OMII01. The sequence goes on along the minus strand of CANLJX010000003.1, from coordinate 39,283 downwards.
ACAGCCGCTTCGTCTCGAAGCCAACCATCACCGTACATCCCGCCGTCTGACATCTGCGCGAACTGGCGGCCACTCCACTCTGAGCGGTTGAGCTTGGTGGCAGCAATCAGGGCAACCACGAAGGCTGCAACTGACACAACGAGCAACCGGGCGAGTGTTGAGCGAGTTAGCATGCGAAAATCCTACCCTGATGTCTTCTGAGATAAACGCGATGGCGCCTTCGCCACTGCTGCGCCGTCAAGCCGGTCAGGAGAGATATTGAGCTGGCGAAGCGCCCGTACCCCTTGCGCTTGGGGCGGCGTCCAACCCTTCGACTGCATGTCGGCCTTGAGCGCCTGAACGTCGATCAGAAGCGACTGCGAGTCGATGAACACAACGTACGGGTGCTGTGCGGGGTCTGGCTGCTTGGGCAGCTTGTCGTAGGCGTAGCTGCCCGCCGGCTTGGAGGTGAGCTGCTTGACCGTGCCTGTCAGCGGAGGGAAGAAGGTTGCTTGCTGTAAGCCCTCAGGGGTGAAGTCGCTGCGCCTGAAAAGGAAGTGCGTAATACCCTCTGGCTCCAGGATCGTGACGAGATCCTCAAGCGATGCGGCCCAGTGGGCACGGAGCGAGATCTCATTCCGGCGCTGCACCTCTTCATTGAAGCGCTTGTAGAACGGGTGGCCCGTCTCAGTGGTTATGTAGCCCCGCCGCGCTCCGAAGAGGAACACAGGATCTAGCTGGGTGGGATGACCCGCAATAACAGCGGTGAGCGGCGTGTTCTGCTTAATCCACGCAAACACCCCGCCCTTCTTATCAGCCGAGTAATTGAAATTGGCAGCGCCGCGCAGCCCCCAGCCCGAGCCAACAGCGACGAGGCAACCCAGTGCTGCGAGCGCGAGCGCACTGCCCCAGCTAAACCGGAGGCGAGTATCGCGCAGAGAGCGGTCAGTCTCTGCTGCGTTCTGGTCGCCGCGATGGAAGGTCTTCCAGCCCGCTATGCAGAAAGCGGCGATAAAGAAGATAGCCATCGGAATCTGCAGATGGCGGTTGGGAACGTAGAGGCGAAAGGCGAGGATGCGCGAGAGGAAGTAAACTATCAGGGCTCCGGCACCGTACGCCATGATCTCTGCCGGCACGACGACTCTGCGCCGAGCTGCGCCAATCAGCGCCAAGAGCGCGAGCGAACCAAGCACCATGTGCGGAATGTATGCGCGAACTTCGCGGCCTGGATTGTAGAAGCGGTTAACAAACGCCTCGAGCCCGACGATCCTGACCTCTTCACCCGCTGGGTTAAGCGGCACGAACGGGAATCGTCCACGCGGACGGGAGAACTCGGGCATCTGGGACGCTTCTTCGAAAGAAACCATTTGGCCAATAGTCGCGGGCCGCTGCACTACCGCAAGCGTCACAAGAGCGAAAAGCGGCGAGAGGAGAACGTACGTCAGAAGCCTTCTGCGCCAGGCCCGCCGAGAATCATGTTCCCCAACAACAGAGCGCCAAATGAGCAGAATACCGTAGGCAAAAGCCACTCCGAGAGTTGCGGGCGGATTGAGAAGGCATCCTGCCAAAATGGTCGCTAACACAGCGCGGTGGTTCCCCCGCAGGACGAAGCAAAGAAACGCCGAAATGACCACCGCAGACCAGCCACGCGGCAGGCCGGCTGTGAGCCGCTGCATCAGGTTGCGATCGTGCAGCAGCCACGCGATACCGATCAGCGCCGGCGCCGTTCCTGCTGCCGAGCGGATCGCTACGAAGAGGAATCCTACCGTAAGGACGACCTGCATGAGCATAACCCAGTGGGACATCATGATCGGGTCACCCGTCAGCATCGTAACGCCGTAGCAGATCCAGTAGTGCAGCGGCGCAAGGTACCCCTTCATCACCTCGGTGACGATGTCCCCGGCGAAGAGTCCTGGGTACTGCACTTCATGGAATGGGTAGACCTGCTGCAGGGCATCGTCGGTGGTCCAGTCCTTGTGAAACCAGAAGCTGCTGATGCTGTTTAGGAAAAGGTAGGCGTAGCCAAAGCACACCACCGCCGCCAAGGCGTTAACCAGTGTCAGCTCTCTGCGCCACCACGAACCAGTCCTGTGATTGGGAGTGGCGGGCGCTGCGAGCTTTACCTCGGGCGCATGCCTTTCAGGCGACTGTGTTTTCTCTGCGGGCTGAGACATCTTTTTTCTGCTGCTTCCATCACCTGAGTCCGAACGCACTCGGAACGCTCTCACGAGCGCCCTGCAAACGGACAAAATCATCAAACCCTGCAAACGGTTAGGACCGCCTACCGCACCGGGCATCTGGACCCCGGAAAGATACAGGTAGCGGGGAGTTTAATAAAGCTCCCGTAGTACGGCTTTTGATTATGCCAGATCCGACCTTAAACCCCTCGGCAGGGTACCAGTAGAGGCGTCCCGCGACCACTCACTAAGTTGAAAAAGGCTTCGCGATTACTCCTGGTGCAAATACGTTAAACCCCTTATAGATTCTAGCTATTGAACAATTTTTGTTGTCACGACCATGAACTACAACCGCTTTACTCTCCGCGCCGTACTACTGGCTGCAGCTTTTGCCCTGCCCCTCACGGGTTGCGGCGGGGGCGGCGGTGGCAGCGACTCTTTCGTGGGCGCTGCCGATGTGGGTCTGGACGTCTCTCCCACTGAGATCGACTCTGGAGACAGAACCGAGGTGGCAATCACCTTGGCGAACGTGATCGAAGATGGAGTAGCTCTCAAGGTCCGCTTCCCTGATGCGCTCAAATACGTCCGCTCTTCGGCCCTACTGCTCGTCGGGCAGAAAGAGGTCGACCTAACCCCCAAGTTCAACGGGCTGGGAGATGACAGCGACCGCTACCTTGTGTTCTATCTTCCACAGTCTTTCTTTCGCCCGAGCGGCCAGGAGTATGAGGGGGAGGAAGGCACCGTTGTGCTGCAGCTTGAGGGGGTAGAAGCAGTTACTGACGGCTTAATCGAAGTCGATGTGGATGTCGACGACCCACTGCAGAGCAACGAAGGCGAGTTCTCAGTTCAAGCCCCGGAGTTCGACCCCGCAGCATCTTCGCCGATCTCGGTGCAGGCCGAATAGTCGGCGCATAACCAAGCTGCCCCAAAATGGACTTAAGGCGCCGTTTCGATTGCAGGCGGCCGAACCTTTTACTATCCTGTCGAGAGTTTGCAATTCGCCTAGGCAGCCTCTTACTGAGAGTTACAGCACGTGGGACAGAACCGTCAGATCCTTCTTGAGCATATTAAGCAACCCGACCAGCACACAATCTCGGGCTACGAGTCTCGCGGTGGATACGCCGCGATCCGGAAGGCGATGGGGATGGACCCTGCAGCGCTTATCGAAGAGGTGAAGAAGTCGGGCCTGCGTGGTCGGGGTGGTGCGGGCTTTCCGGCTGGCCAGAAGTGGAGCTTCGTTCCGCGCAACACTGGCAAGCCAACCTACATCGTCTGCAACGCAGATGAGAGCGAGCCAGGGACATTCAAGGACAGGCTTCTGCTTGAGAAGAATCCTCACTCGATTATCGAAGGGATGATGATTGCAGCTTGGGCTGTGCAGAGCCACTGGATGTGCGTGTACATCCGCGGTGAGTACGCCTATCCCTACGCACAGCTTAAAAAAGCCGTGAACGAGGCGTACGCGAAGGGCTACCTCGGAGACAATATCTTCGGCAGCGGATACTCCCTGCACCTCGTTGTGCACCGAGGTGCAGGGGCTTACATCTGCGGAGAGGAGACGGGTCTCCTTGAGTCTCTCGAAGGAAAGAAGGGGCAGCCGCGCCTTAAGCCGCCGTATTTTCCTGCAACGATGGGCCTCTACTACTCTCCAACTGTGCTCAACAATGTCGAAACGTACGCTGCAGTTCCCTGGATTGTTGCGAACGGGGCTGATGCCTACGCGGCGATCGGAACAGAGAAGTCAAAGGGCACCAAGCTCGTTTCAGCGTCGGGACATATCAACAAGCCAGGCGTGTACGAGGTCGAGATGGGATATCCATTCAAGCGCTTCCTTGAGGAGGAGTGCGGCGGAATGCTCAACGGCAGAAGACTGAAAGCTGTCATCCCCGGCGGCTCCTCGGTGCCCATACTCCGCGCTGAAGACATCGAGGATGCGACGATGGACTACGAGGGGTGGAACAAGCTGGGAACCTTCCTCGGCTCAGGTGGTGTTATAGTCATGGATGATTCGGTCGACATGGTCGACGCCATCCTCAACCTTGCACACTTCTACGCTCACGAGTCTTGTGGTCAGTGCACACCGTGTCGCGAAGGTGGCCACTGGGTTGAGAAGATCTTCCAGCGCATGGCTAACGGCGATGGCCTGCCAGGTGACCTGGAGCTTCTTGAGACGATCTGTGCCCAGGTTGCTGGGCACACGATCTGCTTCCTTGGCGACTCTCTCGCTATGCCGGTGAGAAGCTTCACCACCAAGTTCAAGGACGAATTCCGCCAACGTATTGCCGAGTCAAGCAAAGGCCCCTTGCCCAGGCGAGAGCGGCTCAACGCAGACTTCGGCGAACACCACTAAGCGCGCCGATGGCTGCAAGAGAGAAAGGCAGGAGAAGTCGTCTCAAAGCGGTTTTCCTGTCGGCTCTCTCGGCATTCGCGCCGCTGTGCCCCGCGGTGGCAGAGCCCGAAATCGTTTGGGAGCCACTCGGAACAGATCTTGAGCAAGCCAACGCCAAGCTCAATCCAGACTCAGTATTTTCAGCTTCTGTTGTCCTGATTCGCTCCTCCCTCGCGAACTATCGGCTACAAGTGCTGCGCGCAGCAGACTACGGCTGGAAGCGCGCGAACGTTCGAGCGATGTGCAGGGAGGCTGGGGCCTCAGCTTGCATCAACTCCAACTTCTTCGATGAACAGGGACGCGCGCTCGGGCTCGTTATCAGCCGCGGAATTATCCAGCAGAAGATACATAGAGGCGGAGGAACGCTCACCGGGATAGCTTATGTTACTCCTAAGTCTGTTGGGATTGCGCACCGGGACGCATTCTCGCCCGAGGGCGTGATAGAGGCGACTCAAGCCGGCCCACGCGTGCTCGATGACGGGCAGCTCGTTTCGGGCCTCAAGGAGTCGTCGTTTCGCACGAACCTCTCGGGCATGTGCCTCGACCGGCAGGGGCGGGTCGTGCTCTATCGCGTTTCAGCTGGGGTTTTCGGTTCCTCGCTGCCGCTCCTTCAACGACTCCTCCTTGCTCCCGGGGTGAACTGCGTCGACGCGTTAAACTTCGATGGCGGAGGCTCTTCTCAGCTCTACATATCTGGCGAGATTCCTGGGCACGCGGGTTCTGTTCGGGAAGAGAGCTTTCCCGGTCGAGACGATGTGCCGGTTGCACTGGCGCTAGTTCCTACCGGTCCATACAGAGAACAGCACCAGCCGCCTCGCTAGTCGGCATTGCAGCGAGCCGGAACGTGGCTCCTGAAGCCCCCTCTGCATCGAGCTCAGCCCACCGAAAATACTCTAAAAATCGGTGCAGGTCCGGCACCCAAGCAAACAAGGCTAATTGACATACCGTCGAAGCGCACTGTACCGTTAGTTAAAGATGGTTGTAGTAACAGGGAATTTTCGGTTGTCGCAGGCTGTTCAGGAGTCCGTTTCATGACCGTTCACATTCTTGACCGTGAGTTCACCGCTAAGCAGGTGCAGTCGATTCTCCGCACCCTCACCGGGGGCGACGAGAAGATCGGTCTCGCGCTCCTTAACTACTATGCCCGCACGAACCTCGTGCCCACTACGGGCAAGACCAAGAGCCGTGGTCGTCCCAAGTACTCGTATCCAGACCTCATACTGCTCTGCTGGCTCTTCCGCATGAAGCGCGAAGGGCTGCCGGTCAACCGGTTTCGCAGAGGTATCGACTACCTTCGCAAGAAGCTGCCGAAGCTCCACAAGAACCCTAGTGATATGGTTCTGTTAACGGACGGCAAGCAGCTCTTCATCAAGCACCGCATCCAAGATAAGGGCGAGATAGCCGAAGTGTTGACCGGGAAGAAGGCCGGACAGTATGTTTGGGCCTACGCGATTGGGTCGCTCATTGAAGAGGTCGACAAGATTATAAGCGAGCTCTCGCCAGACCCGGAGCACAACGAGGACGAGAACCGGGCAGCAGCGTAGCTCCAGCACCCAGTTCTGGCAGCTTCGTAGTTCAACGCAGACCCTAAGCGCTTTCGAGGCAGTACACGTATGAGCAAAACAAACACCCTTATTCAAGTTGCAGGGCTCCTCAAGGAGCACAAGGCCTGGTGGCTCGCGCCGATTATTGTGGTCTTCCTCCTGCTTGGTCTTGTCCTCGTTACTACTCAGGGCTCTGCTCTATCGCCATTTATCTACGCGCTGTTCTAGTCGCTAAAAGCTCCCCAAAAAAAGGGAGAGCCTCGCTCTCCCTTCAACACACAAACATCATCGCACTCACTCCCTAAGGGTGAGCTGCGTGTTTTGGCTTTCGCGAACCGCGCTTTGCTCCAGGAGCGGCATCCTGCACTTTCAGCTTTCGCAGCTCGGTTGGAAGCCGCCAACCGCCTGGCTTCGGCTGATCCTCCGCTACGAATAGGAGCTCATTAGAACGCTCGTAGTCCTCAAGCGCATCGATGAAGTTGAGGGTGGCCCTGACGGCATACTGCTCAACAAAGAATTTGAGCGACCTGAACGAGTGCGCCAACGCACGCCGAAGGTCCCTGTCCACAGGAACCATGTTGTCCCCGTTCTCGACAAACGCGGCCCGGAACCGTCCGGCGAGCTCCTCAACTGTGGTCAGCTCACCCCACTCCATCAGCTCAATAACGCGATGCGCTCTCGTTCGCTTTGACTCTCGCAGCACGATGAATCGCGCAACGAAGGCCGTGCGACGCGCACGAATTATAGCTTTCTCCAGCCCATCGCGGCTGGTGAGATCGATTTCAACAACTTCCGTTTCCATGTTTGCACCACTGAGAACTACAAGAACTACTTGGTGAGGACTTCCTTGGCCTAAGAGTATCTTCGACTCCCCCGAGCAAAACCTTGAACGGAATCTCGGCGGTCCTGTTTTCCTAGCGAGTTCAGTCAGTTGACTAGTCCCGGCAGCCGTGACAGCCCCGCCAAAGTCTGGTCTAATCGCGGCATGTCGCCGATTCCGGCCTTTCTCAGTCAGTTCAGCTCCGCACGTCTCGGTATCTTAGTCGATGACATCGGCCCGCCTCGCGCGGCACTAATCGCGCCGACGCGCGACATGACCCCGGAAATCATGAACCGAGCACTCTCCCTTTCCGGAGGCCTCACCTTCGTCGCTGTCTCTGCGGAACGAGCCGCGGCCTTTATGCTCCCGGAGATGTCTCGCCCCTCACCTACTCGCTCAAGCGCTAAGGCAACGACTACTGTCGACTCTCTGAAGATGCTCTGCTCTGTTGAGGCGCGTGAAGGGATCACGACAGGCATCAGTGCCTCAGACCGCGCAGCGACTGTCAGGATTCTCGGCGGTGACACTCCTCACCCTCGAGACTTGGTCAAGCCAGGGCATATCTTCCCGGTAGAAGTTCGAAGCGGCGGAGTTCTCGTAAAAGCGGCTCTTGCCGAAGGAGCCCTCGATATCGTGCGATTATCCGGTTTCTCAGATGCTGCGCTCTTCGTCGATCTGGTTGGCCGCAGCGGTGATCTCCTGTCAGCCTCGGAGTCGACACGATTCGCCGCTGAGCATGGGCTACCGGTCGTTGGGCTCTCTCAGCTCATTTCGTACCGCTTGCACCGCGAGCCCCTTGTCACGAGAACGGCTGAGGCCATCATCCCCTCTCGCATCGCAGGTGAGCTTCGGGGCATAACGTACCGCTCGAAGATTCATGACGTTGAGCATATTGCCCTTATCAAGGGAGATGTGGCGCACGGCGGTCCGGTGCTCGTGCGCGTCCAGGCAGAAAGCACGCTCTCGGACGTATTTGGTGGCGGAGACCGAAGCTCCCGAGCGCTGCTTCAGTCATCGCTGCAAGCGATTTCGGGACGCGGCTCCGGCGTTCTGGTGTACCTACGGCGGCCTGCTTTCGAGGAGTCCCCTGAAGCGGAGCAGCGTTTCGCCTCAGGCGGCGCTCAACCTGCCAGCATGATGCGGGAATACGGCGTTGGCGCCCAGATACTGCGTGATCTTGGGGTGTCGCAGATTGAGGTTCTGTCGAGCAGCAGCCGCTCGCTCACCGGTCTGGCGAGCTTCGGCCTTACAATCGTTTCTCAGCAGCCACTTCCTAGTGTAGATTTGGCTCAAGGGCACCTCGTATGAGCGACATTACTTTTGCAGACGTAGTTCACCAGTCAGTCTCCTTCTCTCCATCCGATCCGGCCGAGGCGTTGATCCTCCGCTTGGCGGACACCCGCTGGTTTCAGCGGCTGCGGGACATTAGCCAAACCGCCAACACCCGCCTCGTGTACATGTTCTCTGAGCACTCGCGCTTCGGGCACTGCTTAGGTGTTGCCTACCTTGCAAAACTCGTTCTTGAGAAGCTCGCGCGCCGATTTCCTGAGGATGTGCGGGAACACAAAGCGGCCATCCTTACAGCCGCGCTCCTGCACGACGTGGGGCACCTCGCTCCGGGCTCGCACACAGCGTTCAAGACTTGGTTCCCGGGCCAGCCCGACTGCCATGAAGAGATAGCTGAGCTGGTTATCAATGAGGACCCTGAGATCTCTGGGCTGCTCGATGCTTTCTCGCTAAAGCTTCGGCCGGCTGTTACTGCCATCCTAGGTGAGTCCGAGAGCGTTCCGGCCTGGACTTGGGAGATTATTTCGGGCGGCGGCTGGAACGTTGATCGCGGAAACTGGTCAACCGTTGACAGTGTGCTGGCAGGAGTGAGCTACGGAAAGTACAACATCCCAGCGCTCGTTGACTCGATGGTGCTGACCAACGAAAAGCACCTCGCTCTCATGGAAAACAGGCTCGACGCGATGATGCATTTCATGGTGTCGCGCCACGCCATGTACCGGCAGGTGTACCAGCACCGCGTGCTGCTCGCGGCCGATATGATCAACAAAGCGATAGTGCAGCGGGCGCGCGACCTAGGAGAAGCTTTGAGCTTCGCCGATCCAGTGATGCGTCACGCCTTGGCAGCAAAAAATGCCGCTGAGCTTTCGCTCGACTCAATCTTCCGAATGCGGGAATCGTGGTGGCGCTACCACATCTCTCGCTGGTCTGAGGGCAACGATGCGATCCTGCGGGATCTGTGTGACAGGCTGCTGCACCGCAGGCTCTTTAAGACGATCCGTTGTGCTCCAGGCACAAGCATGGAGTCGCTTATCGCTGCTGGCCGCGGTGCGCTTGAGAAGCTGGGGCTCGAGCCACGCTACTACCTGCATGAGATCTCCACGGCAGATGTGCACTCGGGCGACACTCGACAGTCGATGCTCGTGCTTCTTGAAGACGGGCGCGTCATGACCCTCAGCGAAGCTGACCCGATGTTCAAGGCGGTAGTTTCAGACGACCGCATCTCGCGTCGCTCTTGGATTGCCCTGCCGCGCGAGGCGAAGGGAGAGCTTGGGCACTCGCGGTAATCCTGCCGGGTATCCCCTACGACCCCCTCAGTGCCGTGGCGAGCTGTTCAATGCTCGCTGGGAGCGGCGCGGTGACGGAGCATGACCGGGGGAATACAGGATCGCTCTTTTCCGGTGTTTCCTCGGGGCCATGCCGGAGTTTTTTCCCAGATCGATCCTGGTAACCACCGACCTCTCCCCTGCTGCCGCAGTGGCGTATCCAGCAGCCCGCTCGCTCGCGGTGGCTTACGATGCCGTCGTGACAGTTCTCACCTGCATCGATGTGTCAGTGCATCTCGGAGAGAGCAGCTCTGGGCTCGAGATGCCCCTCGTCTACCTCCCTGCTGCGGTCGAAGCCGCTAAAGCTCGCACCGAGGAGGAGCTTCGAGAGCACCTACTTCAGCACTTCCCGGGGATGCCAGCCAAGCATGCCGTTACCGAAGCGGCGCGGCCGGTCCACCACACTATCGTCGAGCATATCCACCGAAGCGACGCAGAGTTGGTTGTAATCGCCTCTCATGGCCGGACTGGCATCTCTCGTGCGCTGCTGGGAAGCGTCGCTGAACACGTGGCTCGGCACTCGCACGTTCCGACTCTCATCATCCCATCCGGGAAGGCCGAGTAGCTCGCCACATGCGGCGTGTGCTAACCTCGCGGTGTGAATTCTTCAGTCGTACAGCTGCCACAACGGAGAAACAAGCTCGCTCGCCTCGCGTGGGCCCTGGTTTGGTACACGGTTCTCGTGATCCTTTGGGGGGCCTGGGTTCGCATCTCGCATTCGGGAGACGGCTGTGGAGACAACTGGCCGCTGTGTCACGGAGCCGCGATTCCGGTGGACGCAGGCTCAAAGACCTGGATTGAGATCTCGCACCGGTATTCAACTGCTCTCTACGGGATATTCGTCGTGTGCTTGCTCGTAGCCACCTGGCGGCGATTCTCTGCAAAGCATGCCGCACGAATTTGGTCCGTGGCCACGCTGGTGTTCACCGTAACCGAGGCGCTCATAGGCCGGCAGCTCGTTAAGCTCGGGCTCGTCGACCAGAGCACGGACTTGCTCCGCCTGATCGTCATGCCGCTACACCTTGTCAACACATCAGCACTGCTCGTTAGTGTCGTGATGCTGGCAGAAAGCCTGTCGTTTGCCAGGAGCTCTCGACGTGCTCTGCAGCCGAGCACTCGCTGGATGATCTGGGCTTTCGCTGCCGGGGTGCTCGTGCTGCTCTGCTCGGGTGCCGTAGCAGCGCTCGGGTCGCACCTTGCGCCATCTTCGTCCCTGAGCTCGGGACTCGCGAAAGACTGGTCGGCAGACTCACACCTGGCCGTAAGGCTTCGGCTCCTGCACCCCTTTCTTGCCCTTAGCTTCGCGTTGCTCGGACCGTGGGCTCTTGTGCGTTGGAGCGTCGCAGCTCCGGGCGCACAGGCTAAAGCTGCTTGCCGTCGGCTGCTCGCGGTGTTCTGTGCCGCAATCATTGTCGGTGTTGCGACGCTTCTGCTGCTCGCGCCGGTGTGGCTAAAAATCGCTCACCTGCTGCTCGCTAATGTGCTCATCATTTTTGGCACTGTCGCCTTCTTTCGCTCTACTCGCGACATTCCGGACAGAGCCTTTGCCGAAGAAGTCGGGGATAATCGGTAAGTATCGCATCAACTCCCTTCTCTCGTAGCCTTCCCCAATCCTCTGGGTCATCACCGAGTTCGTCGAGCGTCTTCACCATCAGCTTGACTCCTCTCGCGTGTGCTGCGGCTACCTCTGGGGAATCAAGCAGCTCCTCGTCTACCTGCAGCGCGTAGGGCTTGTGCCGAAGAACCCTTCGCAGCTCCCCTGCTGTCGAGATTCAAAACATGAGGCGGACACGATTTGAGAGCCCGCTGCAGTCGTGCGCGGGAGAGCGGAGGACGATGAGCCGATCACGCACTCCGGATCGCTCTGCGAGCCGAAGCGCCGCTTGGATCGGAGCAGAGCCGTTGTTCTCTTTGGGACCGATCAGCAGATCTGCGCGAAAGCCTTGCAGAGCCGAGAAGCCTTCACTGGCGTCTATCAAGCAGTTGGAGGGAGCTACTCTGTGGCACACCTGCCGCAGCTCTTCGGCGGAGAGGTTTTCTGCCTTTACGCGAGCGACTCCAGGCGGAAGGGCGTACTGATGCTGCTTTAGGTGCTTGCCGTGCACAAGAAACGGCACGCCATCGCCGCTGGCTTGCAGTCACCGACAAGCCATCTGCGACAGCCCTATCGACTGCGGCGCGTGAGTGGTCTGCCTCCCCAACCTCAAGTCACCCCGCTCGATGCGCTACCGCCTCTGGGCAGGCTACTCGCTCCCCGTTTCCCTCTGTGCAGCTGCCGTGGCTCAGCCCGAGCAGACACACCACGACCCGAATGAGCTCCCAGAGGAGCTTCTTCACAGCCCTCATTCAAAACATCCGCTCGGTCAGCAAAACAGCCCTCGGTGGTTCGCCCCTCCCTAATATGATAGGCACTCACACAGTTATTGCCCCACGATTTATCCCCAACCACCTGCAACGATTCCTCAAAAACCAGCCAAGCCCCTACAGCCAAAGCCCGACCGACGGCACCGATCGAACCCACCGCGAGTTCCACCGCGAGTTCCCTGAGAGTTCGCGGTGGTCGGGAAACGCGATTTCGGGGACTTGGCTGGAGCGGGCAGCATCGAAATCGGTAATGTGTTTTGAAGAAAATTGCGAGCGTCGGCGTACTGTTAAGTGCGCCCGCCACCCAAGACTTCGGGGAACGCTTCTGCTATAACGCGGCGACTTTTGGCTCGGGCTTCCGGGCATCGTCTCGCCCCGGCTTGTACCCTCTATGAACGACTCTGGCTCCTCAAATGGCAACAGCGCGCAGCACTCCATCCGACGCCTCGCTGTAGCTACATGGGATTCCACTGCCGGCGCGCGTCTGCGCTTCTTCGCGTTTTTGTTCCTCTTCATGATCGCCTACGGGATAGACCTCGCCGTTCCGTGGGCGCTTGGCGAGATCCTACAGATATTCGTCAAGGACGGTCTTTCAGCGGAAGCGTTTCTCCCAGCAGTGAAAGCGATCGGGCTCTTCGTGGGGCTCAAGATGATCTATGCCTTTTCGCACCACTTAGCGAGCTACCTGAAGGGGATCTCGGCGTTCACAAGCCGCTTCAAGAAACTCGAAGAGGTCTTCACCGCGCTCATTAGTTTCCCGCTCAAGTGGCACGTCTACCACCACACCGGCGAAAACTTGAGCCGCCTCAACCGCTCCGTCGGGGCAGTCGAGTCCGTTGTTTCCAACTACACATGGCAAATCATCGATGGCGTCATGAAGTTTGTGGTCGTCGCGATGCTCATCTTTGTGCTCGACACAGAGGTGGCTCTCACAGTGCTCGCCATGGGTGTGGTGACTGTTGCGCTAATGCTGCTCTTCAACCAACGCCTGACAAAGAACATTCGAAAGAACAATCGCTTTAACGATCGTCTGAACCGCACGACTGTCGACTACATGTCGAACATCATTACAGTGAAGACCCTGCGCCTCGAAAAGCCTGCTGTCGATTACCTGATCGCGCAGCGTGGAGAGGGGCTACGGCTTAGTCGGAAGATCTGGAAGTACCAGGAGCTCAAATGGGGCACGATCGCCGTTGGGTACAGCCTGGTGATGGGTCTATCGCTCTTCATTTACCTCCACAATCAGCGAGCGCTCGGCACTCCCTTCGACATTGCGCGGGCGTACGTGCTGCTCAACTACCTCGACCGAATCTGGTCGGCGATCGGCGCCTTCACGGGTTATTACGGCGGCATTATCGAGGCAGCGATCGCCTACGATGACGCGTCTTCGGTGCTCGACGAAGCAGGAGAGCTCAAGCTTCCCGCACCTCACAGCAGCCTCCCCCGCGATTGGAACAAGGCAACGCTGCGTGACGTGACCTTCTCGTACGGCGGTGATGTAGCAAACCTAAAGGGCATCTCGCTCGACATCCATCGGGGCGAAAAAGTTGCCCTCGTCGGCCCGAGTGGCGGCGGCAAGTCAACGCTGCTTAAGGTGCTGTCCGGCATGCTGCCGGTGCAGCACGGGCACGTGTCAACACCAGATGGCGCGCAGTTCTCGATCGACGACATCGCAGGCGTAAGCATCCTCGTGCCGCAAGAGCCGGAGATCTTCTCGGAGAGCCTGCACTACAACCTCGCATTCGGCGAGCCGTTTGAGCCGCAGCAGCTTCAGAAAGCCCTAGAGATCTGCCGTGTCTCTCACCTTCTGCAGAAGCTCTCAAACGGCTGGGACAGCGTGCTTGAGGAGGCTGGCCTCAACATCTCGGTCGGCGAACGCCAGCGGCTTTCCCTCGCACGCGGCATTCTGCGCGTTCCGGGCAAGGACATCCTGTTGCTCGATGAGCCAACCTCAAGCCTCGATCCCCTCACCGAGAAACAGATCTTCGCCGGCATCATGCACGAGTTTAGCTCCCTGACCGTCATCATGGCCTGCCACCGACTGGCCCTTGTCCCGCTGTTCGACAAGGTAATTTACGTTCGGGATGGACGGGTCGAGGAGGTCGGAACTTTCCCTGAGCTGAGGGCGGCGGGGCGCGGTTTCTCTGCTGCCTGGGCAGACTACGAACGAACGGTTGTCAGTGGAGAGAGCGCTCAAGCGTGATGAGAAAGGTCGCTAAGGTTTTCGCACTGCGAGGTTTTGTAACGGGGGCTGAAGCTCAGGGCGGCTGGCATGTCTGGCCGAAAGGAGCCGCATGACCCAGATTGACCGCCACGTCGTCCGACGATTCATCTCGCTGGCGCTCCCGTTCTTCCGCTCCGAAGCGCGTTGGAAGGCGATCGGGCTCTTCGCCTTGCTGGTGGGGCTGATCCTAACGACCAACGGCATCTCGGTCATGATGTCGTACATCTTCGCCGCGGTCATGACGGCGCTGCAGACCAAGAACCAAGAGCTCTTCTACACCAAACTCCTGCTGTATGTCGGCGCCTTCTTCATCGCTACGCCCGTGGCCGTGTTCTACACGTACACAGAGCAGCGCCTAAGCCTGCTGTGGCGCCGCTGGCTCAGCCACCGGATTCTGGCTCGCTACTTCTCTGAGCGTGCCTACTACCGCCTCAACCTGCGGGGAGACATCGACAACCCCGACCAACGTATCGAGGAAGATGTGCGGTCCTTCTGCGCGCAGTCCCTCTCTTTCTGCCTCATCTTCCTCGGAGCCGTGGTGCAGCTTGTCATGTGGGTTGCGGTTCTCTGGTCAATCTCTTGGGTGCTCGTGGCAACCGCCGTTGCCTGCGCGACAGCCGGCTCAATCATCACCTACTACCTTGGCCGCCCTCTCATAGGGCTCAACTTTGCGCAGCTGAAGAAGGAGGCGGATTACCGCTACAAGCTGATTAACGTCCGAGACAGCGCAGAGTCGATCGCATTCTACAGCCGCGAGCCGCGTGAGTTTCTGCGCACTCGCCAACGGCTAAAGTCTGCCCTCAGCAACCTGCTTCTCGTCATTAATCGCAACAGAAACCTGCTCTTTTTCACTACCGGCTACAACTACGTCCTCGGTGTCTTGCCAACACTGCTCGTTGCTCCTCTCTTCTTTGACGGACAGATCGAGTTTGGTGTTGTCAGCCTCTCGGCTGCCGCTTTTGCCGTGGTGATTAACGCGCTCTCAATCGTGGTCAATCACTTTAGTAACCTCAGTATCTTCGCCGCGGTCATTAACCGTCTCGGCTCCTTCTCCGAGGCTCTCGACCGGGCCACCGGGCCAGTCACCCCGGGAGAGCGGATCAAGAGCTCAACCGGCGACGCGCTTGAATTTAAGAGTGTGACTATCTTCACCCCACGGCGAGAACAGTCGCTTGTCAGCAACCTAAACTTCTCATTTGCAGGAAAGTCGCTCCTGCTTTGCGGACCGAGCGGCAGCGGAAAGAGCTCCATCCTGCGAGTCATCGCGGGCCTCTGGGATGCAGGCAAGGGACAGGTCGTTCGGCCGGACCTCAGAGAGGCGCTCTTCCTTCCTCAACGCCCATACATGGTGCTCGGGTCGCTGCGTTCGCAGCTCGTGTACGGCCTGCGCCGTCGCGTCGTTCTCGACAGGGAGCTTATCGGCGTCCTTGAGCGGGTCAAACTCGGAGAGATGTTTGACCGCGTCGGGGGGCTCGATGCGACACTCGACTGGCCTAACGTTCTAGGAACTGGAGAGCAGCAGCGTCTGGCATTCGCTCGTCTGCTCCTCATCAAGCCACGCTTTGTGTTCCTGGACGAGGCGACTACAGCGCTCGATCGTGGCATTGAGCAGGAGCTGTACCGAATACTTCCGACGATCGTTGAGCACTACGTCAGCACGGGTAGCGCTTCTGATTTGGCTGAATTCCACGAGAACGTGCTTGAGCTTCGGGGAGACGGAACATGGTCCTACCGATGAGGCTCCTTACAACCATGGCGCTCGTTGTTCTGCCGGCTCTCTCAGCCATGGCAGAGCCAAGAGTCGAGGATCTTATCTTCGAGGATTGCGGCGCGGCGCGCGAGGCGTTCATCCGACTCACGCCAGAGAAGCGGAAAGCGATCTTCGATTTCCTGCCTCGGGTCATCACGTTGAGCACTCATGCTCCCGGGGCATCAGAGCTGCTAGCGCAGATGCCGGGCCAAACGCGCCCAGGCGAGGTCGTATCGGGACCGGCTTGGCACACGAGAGACGCGAAGCGCGAAGTGCGCGGCAAACGCTGCGCGGTCGAGCTGATTGAGGTTGCCGGCGCTGAAGCGCTGCCTTCTATCCCCGGGTTGGCTGAGATCTACAGCAAGGAGAACCTGAGCGACGAGATTGCGGTGGCGCTTGAAGAGGCAGCGGCAAACGCGGCTGAAAAGGCGCATCGACAGGGTCTTGTGCCTTCTGATGGCGAGATCGCAGCTGCAGTGCGCGTGCTTGAGTCGGAAAGGCCGCTGATAGCGCAGAACTTCCTGCACGAGTACGTCAGCCTTGCCCTGCCTCAAGTGGTGCGCCACCTATCGATGCTCGACGGTTCTGATGGCCAAAAGGTAATTAGTTTCCTCTCCGGCGTGGACCCTGATGGCAGCCGGTCGATGCGCGCCTTTCTCGACCTTCTGGTCTCGCTGCCGGACGAGCAGCAGCGGAGGCTAGCGAGGCAGATTCCTCTTCCTCAAGCTTCTTCCTTAGCTCAGTTCATGCCAGAGCTCGCACGTCTCGCGGCAGATCAGGGGCGCTCGGTGGCCTTTCTCCCGATGCTCGCCAAGAGCTGTCTCGTCCTTGGCACCGTGTCGATCGACCCGGGCGTCGCTCAATTGCTTCCGCAGCGCCCCACCTTCGACCAACTTGAGGCTGAGGAGCAGAAGTGCCTCCTGCGCTCGATCCCAGGGCTGTCGAAGAGAGTCGTTGCTATGCTCTCCTCCTCCAGCACGGAGGAGCAGCGCAAGGCGCTAGAGATATTTGCGGGCAGCCCCAAGTCATTCAATGCCGAGCAAAGAGCAGCTGCTCTGGCCAAAATTCAGCAGCTCGCTCTCAGTGCAGACGACACAGTCCGCAGAGCTGCCCTGAAAAACCTCATCTCCGCTCCCGACAAGCGGGCCGAGGCATCTTCCGCCCTCGCGAGCCTGCTCTCAGAAGCATCGGCACAAGGTGGCGAGCAAGCTCGCTTAAGCCGACAGGCCGCGCTTGAAGCCCTTGCGGAGCTTCCTCCGAGCAAGGAGAGCTCAAAGCTCCTGCCATTCGCGCTTCAGGCGATACAGGAGTCGCCTCCTGCTGCAGGAGCAGTGTCCTTCCTCGCTCGTGACAGCTCCGCTGAAAATGATCTGGTGAAGATGCTGCAAAGCGGAAAGCCCGCTGCTGCAAACGGGGCGCTGACCGTAATCGCCTCGATGAAGAGCTTCCCGAAGCGGGCCATTCAGCCCACCTTCGAGCTGCTCAAGGATCCAGTGCTCGGCCGTGCAGCGGAAGCAGCGATCTTGCGCCTGCCTGGCCCACAAGCGGTGCCGCTTCTCAAAAAAGCGCTTGCTCGGGCAACTGGCGTGGAGCGCACGTCGATCCTCGTACTCATGCAGGGCCTGGGATCGGCGTCAAAACAGGAGTCGATGGAGCTTCTGAACGCTCTCTCCGCGGAGGGCTGCACGCAGCTCACCGGCAGAGGCGCAGCAACCCAAAAACTCCTCTCACGGAGAGACTTCGACTCGGCGGGGTTGGCTCCGCTGCGAGACCGATGCGCTCTCTGTCTTGGGGAAATCCAGGAGCGTGACGCGAAAGAGCTGATCGGCAGCTCCCTGGCTGAAGCCATCGCGCAGTCTCCAGCCCTGCCACGGACGTTCGCCAGTGGCGGCCTGAGCGATGAGCTTCAGGAGCGGCTGCTCGACCTCGCGCTCTCTTCACCCCTATCTGGCGCTCAACTCTCAGCCCTCGCCGGCGAAGCGCTCAAGCACGGCTCTCGGCCGGCGCGCCTGAAGCTGCTCTCGTCATCGCAGCTCAGGGACGCAGCGTCAGCCGATGTAATTGAGGCGATTCGGACGATTGCAAAAGACTCCGGAAAAGATGAGCAGCTTCTCTCTGCCTCGCTGCGAGCGTTGGCGTCACTTGGAGATCAAGGGTTTGACTGGAAGAGATTCGTGCGAGACTCAATAGACGCTGCGGGCAGGGATGAGAGCCACCTGGATCGAGTCCGGGAGATTCTAAAACTCCTGCCAGCTTCATTGGTGCTTGAAGAAGTTGCTCCAGCCCTCGATTCCGATGAACGCGACAGAGTGGTTGGGGCGTGCCGCGTGGGGGCTGCCCTTGGTCCGCTAGCTGTCCCAATCGTGTCAAAGCTATGGAGCCTACGTGAGAAGAGCGCTCCCTCAGTGCGATATGCGGCTGTGCTCGCTCTTCTAGAGATTAACCCCCTCACCCCAGACCTCCAGGAACACCTCAAACGCCTGCTGGTAAACCGCTACTACCCTTCCGCTCTTACTCCTCCAATCGAGTGGCGTAACACCGTTGCGGTCGTAGAATTGCACCCGGACGAGTTCGGAACCCTTCGAACAGTTCGACTGGAACGGCTGCTAGCACAGCGATAGCTGGGGCTGCCAGCGACCTAGGAGCGAGAAAAGCGGCCTCGACCGATTGTTTTTATCCCCAGACCGGGGAATCAGCACTATTTCACCCCAAAAAATGGCCCTCGGGGTCGACTAAATGCCTCGTGCTTGTCTATACTTACGCCGGCAAGGGGCGTGCTGTCCAAGCGGCTATTAAGCCGCTTTTGCATAACGCCCCCGATCGATCTCTCTGTGCGGAATCGTGACGGTGACTAACCCCTTCCTCTTCCTGATTGCGCCCTTCCGCAGCCGCTTCGTTCGGGCTCCGCTATCATTCATCGGGATACGATTCGGCACGCAGCAATCTGACGCATTGCCTGACACGCCGTGGCGGCCGCAGGTCTTTTCGCGCGAGGCCCTGATCGACCTTGCCCAGGGGATCGCTACGCAACACGCCGCGAGCTGCGGGCCGCTCCGCTCTAAGCGCCTTATCTACAGCTACCGGGCAAACCGCGAGACGCTACGGCGCGTGTACCTCGGCCTCGTCGACGCAGCCCACAAGGGAGAGCCTCTGACCGCGGGCTCCGAGTGGCTGCTCGACAACTACCACGTTGTTGAGCGGCATGCGGCGGCGATCAAGAAGTACCTGCCATGGGGCTTTTACAAAACGCTGCCGATGGTCCGGCAGGGTGACTTCAAGGGCTTCCCGCGCATTTACCAACTCGCTCTTGAGTTTATTATTCACACGGACGCTGCCCTCGATCCCCAGCTTGCAGCGGTCTTCCTCAGTGCCTACCAAGAGAAGCTCGAACTCTCATCGGGTGAACTGTGGGCATTTCCGATCATGCTGCGCTTCGCGCTGCTTGAGAACCTGCGCCGTCTCATGCGTGAAGCAGAGAAGGAGCTAATCGCTCGGCGTGATGCCTTCAGGCTCGTTGACGAAGTGCTTGGGGACGACTCCCGAACAGGCACAGAGATCACCCAAATTATGTTCGACCCGCTCAAGCGGCTCAGTGAGCGCGAGAGCTTCCTGCCGCACGGGGCGCTTGAGCTCCTCAAACGGCTGCGTGGTCGAGGCCGCAAAGCGTTCATGGCCCTGCAGTTCCTCGAAGAGACCCTACGAGAACGCGGGCTCGATCCTGAGGATCTGCTGCGAGCCGAGGACCACAACCAAGCAGCCCGACAGATCTCGGTCGGCAACACGCTGACCTCCCTGACGGCTATCGACCAGATGAACTGGCGCGACTGGTTCGAGAGCATCAGCCTCGCCGACAGGGTGCTGCGCAAAGACCCTTCCGGCCTCTATCCACGCAGCGACTTCCCCACCAGGGACGCAATTCGGCACGAGATAGAGCTAATCTCGAAACGGAACAAGATGTCCGACTCGGCTATCGCAGCCGTGGCACTACAGTGCGCTGATCGTGCGGCGAAAGAAGCGACTGGATCGGATGACCAGTCGTTGGTCAAGAAGCACGTCGGCAACTTCCTGCTGGGTGATGAGCGCGAGGAGCTTGAGCGTGCGCTCAACTACGAGCCGTCGCTTGCGCAGCTAGGGCAACGCTGGGTCTCTCGCCACGCTCTGCGAACGTACCTCGGTTCAATTACCCTGGTCTCGGTCCTGCTTGTCGGTTACGTCGTGCTCCTGTCTGAGTGGGCCGAGATCGGATTCTGGGAGTTCGTCTGCACGATGCTGCTCGCCGTGCTGCCAGTCTCTGAGCTTGCATCGAGCCTCGTCCAGTACCTCGTCTCTCGTTGGGTCACCCCGAAACCCCTGCCGAAGCTTAACTCCGATGGCGCGGTGGCGCCCGAACACAAGTCGATCGTTGTTGTTCACACAATCTTTAGCTCAGCGGCTTCTATTCAGCGCGCGATCGACGGTCTCGAAGTGCGTTTCCTCGCAAACGACGACCCTTCTTTCACGTTTGTGCTCATGGCGGACCTGCCGGATGCGCGCTCCGAGGAGGCGCCTGGCGACCAGCAGATCATATCGGTCGCAGCGGAACAGATCGAGGTTCTTAACCAGCGCCACAGCCGCAACAAAGAGAAGCCCTTTGCCCTCTTCTTCCGCACCCGCATGTGGAACCCGGGAGAAGGCGTCTGGATGGCGTGGGAGAGGAAGCGCGGCAAGCTCGAAGAGCTAAACCGCTATCTGCTCGGCGAAGAAGACACGTCGCTCAAGCTGATCGTCGGCGACGAGTCACGCCTCAAAGGCGTGAAGTACGTCATCACCCTCGACAGCGATTCTCAGCTCTCCCGAGACGTGGCCAAGAAACTCATCGCCACGATCTCGCATCCGATGAATCGCCCCATCATCGATCCGGCCGTGAATCGAGTAGTGAAAGGGTACGCCTTTATTCAGCCCCGCGTGACGATCTCGTTGACTTCAGCGACGAACTCGTTCTTCTCTCGCCTGTTTAGCGGCCAGGCCGGGCTCGACCCATACACCAACGTCGTCTCAGAGGTTTACCAAGACCTCTTCGGAGAGGGCTCGTTCTGGGGCAAGGGAATCTACGACGTGCACGCCTTCGAGCATGTGCTCCGAAATCGCGTGCCAGAGAACTCTCTGCTCAGCCACGACCTCTTCGAGGGGTCCTTCGCCCGTGTTGCGCTCGCCTCTGACATCGAGCTGTACGACGACTTCCCCTCGCGCTACATGGCGTACTCAAAGCGCCTGCATCGCTGGGTACGTGGAGACTGGCAGCTCTTGCCGTGGCTTGGACTGACTGTTCCGACCCGAACGGGGCGCGAGAAGAACCACCTCACCTGGCTATCTCGCTGGAAGATGTTTGACAACCTCCGCCGCAGCCTCCTGCCGCCCGCTTCGCTCTTGGCGCTCATTGCAGGCTGGCTCTTCCTTCCGGGTGGACCGCTCGTGTGGACGGTCCTGGTGCTGCTCGTCATCTCGTTCCCAGTGTTCACGGGGCTAGCGAGCGTCTTCGCCTTGCCGAGCGTCGGAATCTCGATTGGCGGCTTCTTGGGCGATATTGGGCGTGACCTATGGCGCAACTTTCTCCGGGCAGTTTGCGCTGTCGCGTTCTTGCCGCACCAAGCGGGGCTGATGCTGCACGCTATCGGCTTGACGCTCTACCGCGTTTTCGTGAGCAAGAAACACCTTCTTGAGTGGGAGCCAGCAGAACGCTCAGAGCGCCGGACAAGGAACGAAATTCGCGACTTCCTGCGGCTGTTTATCCCTGTCATGTCTGTCGTGTTCGCAGCGCTAGGGATTGCGGCGTACTACGACCACTCTTCGCTCTTCTTCTCGGTGCCCATGGTCTTAGTCTGGCTCGCCTCGCCCACACTAGCGGCCCAGGTTTCGAGACCGTCCGAAGATGTAGTGCAGCAAGTCACAGAGAGCAACCGCCGCTACCTGCGCACCGCTGCCTTCGACACCTGGTCATTCTTTAATGAGTACCTACGGGATGAGTACAACCACCTCATGCCGGACAACCTTCAGATCGTTCCGTCTGAAGTCGTTGCCGAGAGAACCTCTCCGACCAACATATCGCTCTCGATGCTGAGCGTTGTTTCGGCCTACGACCTCGGATTTATCCCGTTTCACCACGCCATCATCCGCTCTTCAAAGACCCTCGAAACGATCGAGCGCATGGACAAGTACCGAGGGCACCTCTACAACTGGTACGCCATTCGGGACCTCGCTCCGCTCAGCCCGCGCTACATATCAACTGTCGATAGCGGAAACATGCTGGGGCACTTCTACACGATGCTGGCCATCCTGGAGCGCTCGTCAACGACCCCAATTATCACACACCATCACCGGCTGGCCGCGATTGAGAAGCTTCAGGCCGCCCTCGAAGCGAACAATGGCCTGCCTGAGCCAGCACGGACAGAAATTCGGGCCCTCAAGAACACTCTCTCCTCGCAGCACCATGGCGATTCGGTAGCTTGGCTGCTGACTCTCTTCGCCAAGGGAAGCGTAGTTCGAGATGCCCTTGAAGAGTGCACAGAAGCGAGCGTAACCGCCTGCCCAGCTCTCAATCGAGCTGCGAGCTTGCTCGACCAGATGTCGGCTGCCGCTGACGTTGTCGGGTGGCTAACACCGCTGCAAGAGATCGTTGCCCTCGGCCGAAGCATCGAACTGCGGCACGACGGCGAGGGCAGCCCATTTGAACAGCTCGTGACGAAGAGTTTCGAGGTGTTTGGAAGATTGTCGTCATCTTCCCTTACGCCACCGAATCTTCTTGCTGCAATCGAAGAGGTCCACCCTCTCATCGCTCCTGCTCGTTGTGTGGTCTCTGACTCGCAGGCACAAGCGATTCTCGAAATGTTGGCATCCGGCCTTGAGCATGCCCGCGACACGCTCGTTGCTCTTGAGCAGACTTCGGCGCAAATGTCCTCGATGCTCACGAAGCTCGTTGAGCAGATGGACTTCTCATTTCTTTACGACGAGGGGCGCGCACTCTTCACGATCGGCTTTAACGCCGAGCACGCGCGTCGGGACGCAAGCTTCTACGACCTCCTCGCCTCAGAGGCTCGTCTCGTGAGCTTCTTGGCGGTTGCCAGGGGCGAGGTGCCACAGAAGCACTGGTTCTCACTCGGCAGGTCCCTCACCTCGACTGCTGGCGGCAAGGCGCTCATCTCGTGGAGCGGCACGATGTTCGAGTACCTAATGCCGTTTATCGTGATGCACGACTTCCCTACCACAATCCTCGGTCGCACCGCGCGAGCGGTCGTAGGTGCCCAGATGAGCTATGGAAGCCGCCAGGGTGTGCCGTGGGGCATCTCTGAATCCGCCTACAGCGGCGTCGACTTTGAAAAGACCTACCAGTACCGGGCGTTCGGGGTGCCGGGGCTCGGCCTCAAGCGTGGCCTTTCCGAAGACCTGGTGGTCTCACCCTACTCCACCTTCCTGGCCCTGCCGTTCGCGCCAACGCTCGACATCGCCACTGAAAACCTGCGCACACTCGAGAGCGAGGGCGGCCGCGGCCGCTACGGCTTCTTTGAGGCGGTAGACTACACGCGCAGCAGGCGCCTCGCAGCAGAAGGGAAGCACGTCGTTCAGTCATTCTTCGCGCACCACCAGGGCATGTCACTCGTGAGCATCAACAACACGCTCAACGACCGCGTTATGTGCGACCGCTTCCACTCTCAGCCGCTGGTGAAGTCCGCCGAGCTGCTGCTGCACGAGCGCTTCCCTGATAGGGTTTCAACGATCGTCCCGCATGAGCCGGAGCTCAATGCGGTCCAGCGCGAGGAAGAGGAGCAGCTTGAGAGTCCGGGTCTTGAGGTGGTTACGTCGCCCCACACCCAGGCACCGCGTGTGCGTGTCCTTTCAAACGGCCAATACTCAGTAGTCATCGACTCCTCCGGTGGCGGATTCAGCAGCTTCGACAAGAACATCATGCTGACCCGTTGGCGCGAGGACCCAACAACGACCTCTTCTGGCTCGTTTGTCTACGTCCATGATCCAAAGAAGAAGAAAACATGGTCAGCCGCGTACCAGCCGACAAAAGCTGCTCCGACCTCGTACGAGTCTATCTTCAGCCCTGGCCGCGCTGAGTTTAAGCGGTTCGACGACAAAATCTTCATGCACACCGAGATCACGGTAGCGCCGGAAGACGATGTCGAATTGCGCCGCATCACGGTCACTAACCTCGGTGACAGCGAGCGAGAGCTCGATGTTGTTAGCTACATGGAGCCTGTCCTCGTCAGCCGCCGTGCTGATGCTGCCCACCCAGCGTTCAGCAAGCTCTTTGTGGGCGTAGAGGCGCTCAAGGACTCAGACGCCATTCTGTGTTCACGCCGCCCGCGTACTGAGTCAGAGCGAGAGATCTTCTTCTTCCACCGAGTTACCCTTAGAACGAGCTATGCACCGATCAGGTTTTTCACCTCGCGCGCCGACTTCATAGGGCGCGGCGGCTCGCTCGCGGAGCCGAACGTGCTCTCGGCTGAGCCGGTGGCAGGACGTCCGGCTGAGAGCAGCATCGATCCTCTCGTGTCGCTTGGATGCAAGGTGCGACTTGAGCCGGGAATGAGCGAAACGTTGGTTTTCGTCAGCGGCGCGGCCCGTTCTCGAAAAGAGGCGTGCAGCCTGATTGAACGGTACCAGGAGCTTCTGCACGTTAACCGGGCCTTTGAGCTCTCGTGGAGCCGTGCACAGGTAGAGCTGCGTAGCCACGCCTACACTGCTTCCCAAGCTGACCTCTTCCACCGCCTAGCCGGGTGCCTGCTCTACAACGAGGTCTCCGTGCGTGGCGACCCAGAGACCCTCGCTTCAAACACGCTGAGCCAATCAGCCCTGTGGCGCTTCGGCATCTCGGGAGACCTGCCGGTCGTGCTACTCAAAATTACCGACTCGCGGCAGGGCAAAACGATGCAGGAGATCCTGCTCGCTCACCACTTCTTGCGTGAACGAGGGATTGAATTCGACCTGGTGGTGCTGCACAAGAATCCGGGCACCTACATGCAGCAGCTTGCGGAGGACCTCGACTACCTAGTCCGCTCCAGCCCCGCTGGGGCGCTGCTCGATAGGCCGGGAGGGGTGTTTCTCCGCTCGTCCAGCCAGATCTCCGACCAGGAGGCTGCACTGCTTGAGACGGTGGCACGCGTCGTTATCGATGCCGATGTCGGCGGTCTCGCAGAGACAGTGAAGTCGAGCGCCTTTGATCAAACTGTCGAACACGCTGCACCAGTGGTGCTCAAGCGCGCTCCCGGACCCACACTGCAGAAACCTCCAACGATTCTTCGCAACACCCTCGGGGGATTTTCTCCATCAACCGGACACTATCTCCTCCCGTCGGTGGGCTCGTCGCGGCCGCCGCTCCCATGGTCGAACGTGGTGGCGAACCCTGGTTTTGGCTTTATCGTGACGGAATCAGGGGGTGGCTACACCTGGTCTGAAAATAGCCGCGAAAATCGGCTCACGTCGTGGAGCAACGACCCAGTCCTCGATCCTCCCAGTGAAGCTGTGTTCTTGCGCCGAACCGAGAGTGGTGACTACTGGTCCCTTACCCCTGCTCCTCGCGGTGACGGGCTGCAGTACTCTGTAGAGCACGGCTTTGGCTCCTCCACATTTACCACGACGAACCACGGAATCGAGTCTCGCTTGACGCTCAGCGGCTCAACCAACGAGCACGTCAAGTGGCACGCCGTGACCCTCTCTAACCTTGAGACTACCGAGCAGAAGCTCGATCTCTACTTCTACTGCGATCTCGTTTTAGGAGTCACTCGGGAGGACACGTACCGCTTTATCTCAACGAGCTTTGACCGCACAGCTCAAGCCCTGTGTGCAGTGAACCACTACAACAACGAGTTCGCGGGGCGAGTTGTTGCTGTTGGCGCTAGCGAGCCAATTACTGGGTTTACTGCTTCTCGCCTTGAGTTCCTCGGCCGAAACGGCGACCTGAGCCGGCCGGTGGTGCTTGAGAAATCCGCCGCTGTGCCTTTCTTCCCGGCAAAGGCTAAGCCAATCAAGCTGAGCGGCAAGACGGGCGCCGGGTTTGACCCGTGCGCGGTGCTCCAGGTATCCGTGACACTAAAGCCGAAAGAAGAGCGAACCCTTTCCTTCTTCCTTGCAGAGCACCGCTCCGTTGATGACATGCGCCGAGACGCACCCCGCCACTCCTCCGCCCAGATGCAGCGCGCAGAGCAGCTGCGCGTGGAAGAGTGGTGGAGCGACCTGCTCTCCTCCATCTCAGTCCGCACACCGAGTGAATCCTTCGACGTGATGGTCAATGGATGGCTGCTGTACCAGACCATTTCTTGCCGCATCATGGGACGCTCTGCCTTCTACCAGAGCGGCGGGGCACTTGGGTTCCGCGACCAGCTCCAGGATTCGCTAGCTCTGCTCCCGATCCGGCCCGAGATGGCCAGAGCACAGATCCTGCTGCACGCAGCGCACCAATTCACCGAAGGTGACGTGCAGCATTGGTGGCACCCGCCGACTGGTCGTGGCGTCAGAACGCGCATTTCAGACGACCTGCTCTGGCTGCCGTACGCTGTCAGCCGCTACATCGAGACTACTGGTGACTACACGATTCTCTCTGAGACCGTGCCGTTCCTGCAGGGCGCGGCGCTCAACGAAGGCCAGATGGAGGCGTACTTCGTGCCTGACCTCAATGGCCCACAGGGCTCGATCCTTGACCACTGCCTCCGCACCTTCCAGGTGACTTCAGCGGTTGGTGCCCACGGGCTTCCGCTCATTGGCGCCGGAGACTGGAACGACGGCATGAATGAAGTCGGACGACACGGCCGCGGCGAGAGCGTTTGGCTTGCCTGGTTCCAGATAGACGTTATTAACCGTTTCGCCTCGATCCTGGAGACACAGGGCAACAACGACCGCGCTTCTCAGCTCAGGGCCCATGCTGCATCGCTTAAGACAGCTGTAGAGGAGCACGGCTGGGACGGCGCGTGGTACCGCCGCGCCTACTACGACGATGGCGCTCCACTGGGCAGCGCCGAGTGTGACGAGTGCGTGATTGACTCACTGGCTCAGTCCTGGGCAGTGATCAGCAAGGCAGGGCAAGCAACACGCCAAGCCCAGGCGATGCAGTCGGTGCGCGATAGGCTCGTCGATCGTGATGCCTCTATCATCAAGCTCCTCACCCCACCCTTCGACAAGACCGCGAAGAATCCTGGCTACATCAAGGGCTACCCGCCGGGTATCCGCGAGAACGGCGGGCAGTACACCCATGCAGCAGCCTGGGTGATTATCGCTGCAGCGCAGATGGGCCGTGGCACGGAGGCCTTCGAGCTCTTTGACCTCATTAATCCTACCCGCATCACCCAGAACGACGCGGGAGTTGCCCGCTACCAGGCTGAGCCCTACGTTATGTGCGGTGATGTCTACTCGGAGAAGTCCCTGGCGGGACGTGCCGGATGGAGTTGGTACACAGGCTCGGCAGGATGGCTCTACCAGGCGGCTGTCGAGCACATCATCGGCCTTAAGGTTAGCCCAGGATCGTTCACCGTGAGCCCATGCGTCCCTGCCAGCTGGAGTGAATTCGCCATCTCGTACCGACACAAAGGGCGAACCTTTAAGGTACAGGTCGTAAACGAAGCCAGGCTTGAGAGCGGCGTTGCCTCACTTGAGGTCAACGGTGTGTCGGTTCCGAGCCTCTCAGTTCCGTTTGACGACCCAAGCTACGGACCAGAGGTCTCAGTAACGGTGCGCATGGGGTAAAAAGAGGCTCTGGCGACAGCCGCGCTCCCGGGATACGGTTTCTCTTACAGCACCTCTTGCCCCCGAATCCGAGGGCATCAAGGTACTACGCTGACTACAGAGTTAATTCGCCGGAAGTTACAACGATGCCCAGAGGCTTCTCCTATTCTTGGCGTGACACGGTAGCGCTCGCTGTTGTGTCGGCTGCACTCGCCATCTTCTCGGGCTATCTGGCCTCCATGATCCCGCTCGCAGCACTGCGCCTGGATGACAACTTCTTCGGCTCCGACATTAACCGGGTCGTCGGCCACATGACCAACCTGGCAGCGCAACAGAGTCGCCTCTGGGTTCACCCGCTCTTCATGATCATGTTTATGCCACTTGGGCTTGGGCTTATGGAGCTGTCCTTCTCGGACCTTCAGGCATGCCTGATTCTCGTTGCCGCCAGCGCTTCTGCGACCGGAGCCTTTCTCTATCTCACCTGCCGCAACCTCGGTCTCGCCATACGCCACTCGCTGCTTATCGTGGCGGTCTTCGCCTCCTCCAGCACCTTTATGTTCTGGTGGTCGATCCCTGAAACCTTCCCGTTCGCCGGAGCAAGTCTAGCGTACCTCTACCTGCTGGCCAGCCAGCCGTTGCCCGAGGGCCGAGGGTGGACGAAGCTAGACTTCGCCGGCTTAGTGGCGTTTTCGCTGCTCTCTTCAGCGGCCATCTTTGTTAAAGGATTCCCCTCAGCCTTTGAGACCGCCGGGGTCACTGTCCTTCTGCTGCTTGTTGTGACAGTGCGCACAGTTCCGGGCGCGATGTCCTGGTTTATCGCAGGGCTCTTTGCCATCGGAATTACGCTCAGCAACTGGTTCGCCGCTCTCATCGCGACATTCCTCTGTCGGCGGTTTCGAGATTTTGCGGTGCTCTCTACCGTGACATTTCTGGCCGCTTCGTGGCTCGCCATAGCGCAGAACAAGTGGTCGATAGAGGCTCCGATTTTCTATTACAGCCTAAGGCCCTCCAAGCACTCTGGGGTACAGAGCGAACTAGGGCCCCGCAAGCAGCTTAACGTAGACACTCTCACACACATCACTTTCTACACGATGGTGTCGCCCCTACCAGAACCGCGCCTGGAGCCGAAGGAGAATAAGCTTGTGGTCGAGAGTCCCCGGGTTCCACACGTCATTTCCGGTCCGGACGGTTGGATGCATAGCATCTGGCTGGCGCTCATTGCGATGGGCCTCCTCTCAGCTGCGCTTACGCGCGAACACCGCGCATTTGCGCTCTCACTAGTCGGCTTTATCGGGTTCAACTGGGTGCTTCACTCGCAATACGGGGACGACACATTCCTCTACGCAACTCACTTCCTCATACCGCTGACGCTGGTCGCGGCACTCTCTATGACTAACAAGTGGCGAGACATAGTTGCGGTGCTCTGCACCGTTTTCGTTGTGGCGTCCTTCTCTGTCAACATCTCGCGGTTCCTGCAAACCGCCGAGACGTTCCAGAACTTCTATTCCGCCAACAGCGGCAGCGAGCAGCGTCTCGAACAGGCCCCACCCGCGTAATCGAGAGGACTCTTCATCTTGGAGTCAAGCGCCGGGACTAGCAGAGAAGATGCGAGAACAGTCTTCTTCTTTTTGCCCCGCTGCGCCGACATCTGATTGCGCTGCTCCGAAAAAGAGCGGCGAAGCGGCACCTCAGTCGACGGGAACGCCAGCACACAGCCGGCCAGGGCAGAGAAACCTCGGTTCCCCCTAATCCCCGCTCCATGCCTGTGGGGACTAAGGTCAATTTCGATCGGAATCTTAGGGTACGCACCTGAAAGTCAGAGCAAGGCAAATACCCCCCTACGACCTTGACAAAATTAGGCTGGCAGAGTGGCGTCCAGAATCGACTCAAGATTAATCGACAGCCAATTGAGTGATGTATTTTCACGGCAGCGGGAGAGGATCTCTCGGGCAGCTTGCAGGAGACTGGGGGTAGGAGCGCGCGAAAATCCTTTATTGGCAAAAACCTCCCCCTTAGTCTGCCTCCAGCTCAGCTTAGTTGTAGAACGGCCGCCCTACCTCTTGCTTCAGCGGGGAAAACAACGGGTCGACAGTTCGATTATCTCTAATCGGATTCGGTCGCGGAGCAAAGTCGCTTACCGGTGGCGGTAGCTGTTCAGAAAAAGGCGAAACCCTGGTTGGCTCCTTAATCGGAGCATCTGGGCGTTTCGGTTCCCTGAAGTCGCGAGGCTGAGCTATTCCTCTCATGCGAAGCTGCTCGTCGAGACGGGCAGCCTCTGCGCGGAGGTTGCCGACCTCACTCTCAAGCTTCTGCAGCTTGATGAGATCCCGCTCAGCTTTTTCCACCCGACCAACAAGCGCCTCTCGCTCTTTCTCGACCGCATCGAGCTTCCTCTCAAGTGTTTCGATCCTTGAGAAGAGTCTCTCCACCCCAGCCAGGAAATCGACCGTCGCTTGTGGCTTTTGCGGCGGCTGTTCTGGAAGGTGGAGTGGTTTCACGGGTTGAGAAGGCTCGTTAGCCTTCTCCTCGGCAGCTTTCCCAGGCGAATTAATCGGCTTAGTCGGCTCTTCGGCCTTGATTGGGTCCTTTGCTACTGCTTTAGGAGCTGTGCTCGACTCCGAGCCGGATGGGACTTCGGAGTCGACAAAGATACTCCTGAAGCTAAAAGTCGGCTTGTAGCCCGACCTTGCCGCATTGACGGACGATCCCTTCAGGGCAAAACAGGTGGCTATCGCAGCCACAGCAACCAGACCGTTCAGCAGAACCAAAAGCAATCCTTTATTCTTTAACATCGGAGACTCCTCTAGCGACTAAGAATCCAGGTCGCTACAACTGGAACGATAGGGAGAACAAAAACGTAGAAGTGCGTCCCATCACTGGAACAAACCTTGGCACCCTCTACCCCCCATCAGTCATGTGCGTAGGGATTTGTGCCGCGCGTGAATTGCAGCGCCCCCTACACTAAGAGAGTTACCACAGGCGTGAAAACCGGTTCCGCTCTACTGAATCCTGCTCGGACTTCGGGGGAGTTCCTGAATCCACATCTGAGGCGAAGCCTTGTGGCTACTTCTCTCATTTGCAATTGCTTAGCCGTCATCCACATCAGCCTCGCGTTTGCTCCGCGGGGAACCGCGACGCCACGCTTTAGAAAGGAGACAAGAGTCGGTGGTATCTCCCCCGACGTACGGACAAATAAGAGGATTCGACCATGTTCTAGCACCCAGTCGATTCAAG
Source organism: Deltaproteobacteria bacterium (assembly GCA_947491545.1). Taxonomy (GTDB): domain Bacteria; phylum Bdellovibrionota_C; class UBA2361; order UBA2361; family OMII01; genus OMII01. Next base: position 8,493 of record CANLJX010000003.1, on the reverse strand, counting down.
CAATCAACCAACTCAACCCTCGCCATCGCAATTGTTCGAGAAGCTCATCGCCGTATCTCCCGAAGCGAAGGTTGCACTTGGTCGGCTCTTAGGAGCACTAGCTCTCGAAGTATTTCGGCAGGGAGGCTCGCTCTCTATCTGCAGCGAGGGACCGGAGCAAGGGATCTCAGTTATGGTGGACGGCGAGGTTCGTCGTTTTAATCCTCTCTCCGCTCCGGATCAGGAAGATGTGGCTATCCTCAGTGGACACTTGCGGAACCGAGAGCACGGATACTCGCTGAGCCTCCCAAACAACACCTTAGACACGCTACTCGAAACCCTACGGATGTGGGCCGTTACAGAGGCCAAGCTGCGCCAACGTGCCTCGCAACTGCTAACGCTTCAGCAAGAAGTCCTGCACCAGCTTAATTGCATCGCGGAACGAGGCAGCCTGCTCGTACTCGCGCTTGGCAGCGGCATCGAACATCTGGCGCCGGAGCGACTCAAGCAGCCGCTGTGCCTCTTTAGGATCCTCAGGGATAGAGATGCCGAGCTTGGCAGCGGTCTTGGCCTGCTCCTCAGTTTCGGCGACTTCGCCAAGAGGAATCTGTTCGGCTCTAGTCGCAGAGCGCGGCGTGATATTATTGACGCGGTTAAATTCAGCTTGTATCGCCCGGCGTCGATCGGTCTCTGCGATCGCCTCCTTCATCGACCTCGTCATGGTGTCCGCGTATAGGATGACTCTCCCCTTCACATTTCGCGCAGCACGACCCATGATCTGAATGAGGGACTTTGTCGAGCGCAAGAAGCCCTCCTTGTCCGCGTCGAGAATAGCCACGAGGCTCACCTCAACGAGGTCGAGCCCCTCACGCAGCAGGTTGATGCCGATCAAGACATCGAAGTCGCCGCGCCTGAGTCCCCGCAGAATCTCGACCCGTTCGATGGTAGTGATATCAGAGTGAAGGTACCGCGACCGCACGCCGATCTCCCGCAGGTACGCCGAGAGATCCTCTGACATCTTCTTCGTCAGTGTTATGGCAAGCACGCGGTCCCCCTCCTCAACCGTCTTCCGTATCTCAGTCAGGAGATCATCGACTTGGTGCGTTGCTGGACGCACTGTCACCCCTGGGTCAAGCAGCCCAGTGGGACGATTGACCTGCTCAATTACGACTCCTTCGCTGCGCTCAAGCTCGAAGTCAGCCGGTGTCGCCGATACAAAGATCGCCTGGCCAACTCGCGACCAAAACTCGTCCTGATTGAGCGGCCGGTTGTCTAGCGCTGAGGGGAGCCGGAATCCGAACTCTACCAGGGTCTGCTTGCGGGCACGGTCGCCGCGGTACATTCCGCCTAGCTGCGATACGGTCACGTGGCTCTCGTCGACAACCAGCAAGAAGTCCTCTGGGAAGTAATCGAGCAGGGTCGTTGGCGGCTCTCCCTCAGCACGACCTGCGATGTGCCGGCTGTAGTTCTCGATGCCCGGGCAGAAGCCGATCTCGTTTAGTAGCTCAACGTCATACAGCGTTCGCTGCTCTAGTCGCTGAGACTCAAGGAGCTTCCCCTGCACGAGCAGCTCTCGGGCTCGCTCTTTGAGCTCTTTTCTAATCGCCACCACCGCGCGATCGACTGACTCTCGCTCTGTAACGAAGTGGCTCACCGGATAAACGGCGCATGAGTCCGATTTCCGCAGCGTTGCTCCGGTGATAGGGTCTATCTCCCGAATCTCTTCGACTTCGTCTCCGAAGAAGAGGAGCCGAACGGCAGAGGAGTCCTGGTCTGAGGGGAAGATATCGATATTTTCTCCACGCACCCGGAAGGTCCCGCGGGTGAATTCAATGTCAGTGCGCTTGTACTGCATGTGCACGAGCTGGCGAATGACCTGCTCTCGCGGAACTTTGTCACCGCGTTCAACGTAGAGCATCATCTTGAAGTAGTCTTCCGGCGCTCCGAGGCCGTAGATACAGCTAACGCTGGCAACGATGATCGTGTCGCGCGACTCAAGCAGCGCTTTCGTCGCCGCGTGCCGCATCTTGTCGATCTCATCGTTTATCGCCGAGTCCTTCTCGATGTAGGTGTCGGTCGAGGGGATGTACGCTTCCGGCTGGTAGTAGTCGTAGTAGCTCACGAAGTACTTCACCCTGTTCTTCGGGAAGAACTCAGCAAACTCTCCATAGAGCTGCGCTGCGAGCGTCTTGTTGGGAGCGATGATTAGGGTCGGCCTGTTCTGCTTGGCGATGACGTTGGCGATAGTAAAGGTCTTTCCCGAACCGGTTACTCCAAGCAGGGTTTGGTACTTAACACCCTTCTGTAAGTTCTCGTCTAGGCTTGCAATCGCTTGCGGCTGATCGCCGCAGGGAGTGAACTGTGTGGAGAGCTGGAAAGGCTCTGACGCCGGCGCCGGACGTGCGGCGGAGGGTCGCCTCGTCACGGCTTTGCGCGGTTCTTGGCCGCCGCGAGGCGCTCCTTGGCCAGCTCAACTGCAACCTCTTCGGTGAATCGCCCGCGGGCCTTGGATTGCTCAAGCACCTTGGAAGTAGTGCCGTAAATCTCTTTGACCTTCTCCCGAATCCAGACGGTGTCAGGCGAGCCCTTAGCTAGCTCCACGCTGACGCTGATTACACCGCCCGAGTTGATGGCGAAGTCAGGGCAGTAGAGTATCTTCTTCTCGGCAATCATGCCGTAGACCGAGCTATCGGGGAGCTGGTTGTTTGCCGCGCCCGCTATAATCGAGCACGACAGCCTCTTGAGCGTCTCAGCATTCACCGTTTGCCCCACGGCACAAGGCGAGAAGATGTCGCAGGGCACATCGTAGATCTGATCTAGCCCCACTCCTTGAGCACCGTACTCAGCGGCCGCCTTGCGCACTGATTCATCGTGCGGGTCAGCAACTATGATAGAGGCACCAGCCTTCGACAGCAGCTCAACTAGGAACATGCCGACGTGACCAACTCCCTGCACCGCTACGCGCTTCCCTCGCAGCGAGCTGTCACCGCCGCTGGCGTGAGCGACTGCGGCTCGCATCGCCTCAAATACCCCGAGAGCAGTCCACGGCGACGGATCCCCCGCACCACCTTTGGCAGCATCTGTTCCAACCACGAAGTTTGTGACCGAGCGGGCCCACATGATGTCCCGCACCGAAGTGCCCATGTCCTCTGCAGAGATATAACGTCCGGCCAGTGCGTTGAGGCACTCACCAAACTTTCGGAAGAGGGCTTCTCGCCCCTGCGTCATTGAAGGATCGGCCATGATGATGGCCTTGCCGCCGCCAAGAGGCAGCCCGGCTAGGGCGCTCTTGTATGTCATTCCCTCGGAGAGGCGCAGCACATCGTCAAGGGCCTGACCTTCGCTCGGGTACAGACGCATACGGCATCCGCCGAGACCAGGCCCGAGGGTAGTATTGTGGATTGCGACTATCGCCTTGAGCCCAACCTCTGGGTAGTTAAAGAAGGTCACTTGCTCGTGACCGCGGGCAGCACAGGCGTCGAGAACTGAATAGGTCATACGAGAGGCAACAGAGGGGTCCCGCACAAGTGGGACTCACTAGAGAAGATTACGATAAGCCGTGAAGGGAACGCACCTAGTACTGGGCGTTCGGATCAATGGTTGCGGTAGCCTTCGGTCCCTCGATATCTGCGTAGATCTGATTACGCCTTTTGCAGGCTGAGAATCCCACTGCAACAACCGCAGCGCAGATGACCAGGAACAGAAGAGCTTTAATTTTCATAGATACCCCTGACGCTTGGCAGCCGTAACCCGGAAGCGTGAAAAGAAAATCGCAACCTATTGAAATCGCTAACTTGTTTTACCAACGAATGCCCTGGAGAGGACTTGAACCTCCACACCCTTGCGGACACATGACCCTGAATCATGCCTGTCTACCAATTCCAGCACCAGGGCAGAAAAAGTGCTTAAGCGTGGGTTATTAGCATACCCCCAAAGGGATTGAAACCCGACCAAAACAGGGCGCAATTTAAGCCCGTTTTTCCCCAAACCTACCAACGGGAACGGGAACAGCAACGGTTCCGCTGCCGGCTCCGGCTTTATTCGGCAAACCCTCGCCCCCTTCAGTCGCCGGGCGCAGCCTCGCCCCCTTCAGGGGGCGGGCGGGCGGGCCAAACGCTAGGAAAAAACAACCCCCTGCGCCAACGGCATATCATCCCCGTAGTTGATATTGCATGTCTGCCGCCGCATGTACTGCCTCCAGGAGTCAGAGCCCGACTCCCGTCCACCGCCTGTGTCTTTCTCTCCACCGAACGCGCCACCGATTTCAGCGCCCGAGGTGCCCATATTGACGTTAGCGATTCCGCAATCGCTCCCACTAGCAGAAAGGAAGCGCTCCACGTTCTGCATGTTACGCGAGAAGATCGATGAGCTTAAGCCCTGCGGAACCTCGTTATTGACCTCGATCGCTTCCGCTAAATCTTTCACCGGCACCACGTACAAAATCGGGGCAAAGGTCTCTTCGGCCAGAAGCGGCATGCCGCGCTTGGCCCGCACAATCGTCGGCTCGACGTAAAGCGCTGATGGCATTCCGGGGAGAACATTTCCGCCGTACACAATGTCGCCACCCTCTTTTGGCACCCGCGTTATCGCTGCGCGGTATGCGTCCACTGCCCCGGAGTGGATGAGCGGACCCATCAACGTGCCCTTTTCGAGGGGATTTCCGATCCGGACCTGCTTGTAGGCCGCAACAAGACTGCTAACGACTTCGTTGCATACGCTCTCGTGGGCGAGAACTCGCCTAATCGAGGTGCAGCGCTGCCCCGCTGTGCCAACTGCTCCGAAGAGGATGCCTGCGGTGACAAGCTTCATGTCTGCGTCGGGCATCACGATCGTGGCGTTGTTTCCACCAAGCTCTAGGATCGTTCGCCCGAGCCGCTCACCGACGGTTTTGGCAACAGCTCGGCCCATGCGACACGACCCAGTTGCTGACACCACAGGAACCCTGCGGTCGGCGGCGATCTTCTGGCCGAGATCAGGCCCGTTTCCCACCACCAGGGAGAAGACACCTTCGAATCCGTACCCCTTAGCAACTTCTCGGGCGATCGAGTTCATTGCAACCGCGGTGAGCGGCGCAAGCTCGGAGGGTTTCCACAGGGTGACGTTGCCGCAGACTGCAGCGATCATCGAGTTCCAGGCCCACACCGCCGCCGGGAAGTTGAACGCTGTGATGACCCCCACAACACCGAGCGGGTGCCACTGCTCGTACATACGATGGTTACGCCGCTCTGAATGCATGGTGAGCCCGTAGAGCTGTCGAGAGAGGCCAACCGCGAAGTCGGCGATGTCGATCGCCTCCTGAACCTCCCCCTCCCCCTCTGCCAGAATCTTGCCGGTCTCGGCCGAAACGAGGCGCCCAAGCTTAGCCTTGCTGTCGCGCAGGGCGAGCCCTATACGTCGGACTACCTCGCCGCGTTCTGGGGCGGGGACCTTTCGCCACTCCCGGAACACCTCGACTGAATCGGAGACCACGCGCTCGTACTCTTCACCCCCGGCGACTCGGACACGCCCGATTTCTTCGCCGTTAATCGGCGACTTAACCGCCAACTCTGAGGATGAGCCACTTGAGAGAACTGATTTACCGAAGGCCCCAGGGGAGACCCCCTGAAGACCGAGAGATGAGAGGATATCGCGCATGAGAGCCCCTTGGATTAGCCGCCCTTGAGGGTGGGATCATACCACCCGAAAAGGTTGGGGCACGAGGGGAAAACGGTCCGGAGTTCGGCAAGCCCGACCGGGGGCGCGCCGGCTTGTCCCACCCCATGCTCAGGTGAGACTGCCCTAGTATGACTTAGTGAACGATGACCGCCGGTGCGTTGATGATCGCATCAAGATACTGCAAGACCCCCGCGAGCTTCTCATCGCCGCAGCATGTGTCTGCCTCCAAGAAGCGCTTGAAGTCCTCAAAAATCTGCTCCCGTGTCTCTGCTGCCCTTCGCATACGTTCCTCTTCGTCTGCTTAGTCATTTTAGTGCGCTTCGGTTGCGCACCCCCTTTTTCCGCATTTGTGGGCCGCGCGACAAGAGCTGCAGCGCGTTTCGGAATTCTAGCCTGAAGGGGGCGAGACACAGACGAAAGGGGGACCTGTCACGACCAGCAGAAACACATACAAACAAAAACCTACCCTCCCTGGAGCCTGATTAAAGCGCAAAAACACTTATCCCTTTACCCCTTCCGTTTGCTCTGGCATGAACCTTCCTTCAAGGAATATGACAAACATTCAGCCCGCGCAAAACGACCGCTCGAGCCTCGAGTCCCTTGCTGCGAGGGCACATCGAACTACTGCGGGAGACGTCGAGAACCAGGTTGTAGAACCGGGTCGTTGGCTCGATGTGGCTGATACAATCTACCGTCGCTACCAAACGCTCTCCAAAAGCGGCGATCTGGTTGAGACTGAGCGGTACCTGGCGCAAGCCTACGATCTCTTCAATAAGGTTGACCTTCGAGGGCCGTGCAGAATCGCTCTCGGCGTACTCGCGGAGCTGGCTCTACGAGATGGTCCTCGCGCGGAGTTCGACTCGCGAGCGATCGCGGAGCTCACAAAACCCTTCCCCTTCTCCCTGGGAGAGGACCCGTTTCTTCAGACCACCTTCGCCGCTCACGAACTTCAGGCTTGGGCCGCCGTGGCGCGACATGCGCTTTCCCAGGACCCCGCAATAGCGGCTGACCTCTCGAAGTTTCTCACCTCTCTCCTGCATTCGATCTCAGTGCGTTGGCGTGAGGCGCCTGAGCGCACGCTAGAACAGATACTGACCGCTACCGACCACTTGTCAAACCTCTCCTCTTGGGCGCCTGTAGAGTTTGGCAGTGACGCTGCGCGTATCTCCGTGGCAGCCAGCTACATCGCGATGACGGTTGACGTCCTCAAGCGCCGTCCAGACCTCTCGCAAGAACCGGACGAGTCGGCTCTACGTCCCCTCACCTACTCTCCTCAAGCAGCGCTTGAGGAGTACATGGACCTCTCGTTCGGCGACAGAGGGGCATCTCTGCAAAGCTGCGTCGAACGTGGGGACGCAAAGCAGTTCCTCCACCAGGGCCTGGAGATGAGCAGCTACTTGGGCTCCCTGTTCGCGCTCGTTGGCTCTCCACAGTCGATTCAGGAGCCGTTCCTTAGAGCAGTATCGATGGTGTCAAACTGCTGGAGGGGGATGTCTTACCTGTCCGCTGGAGAAAGAGAGGCCTTTCTGGACCATCAGTGCAGGGTATGTGCAGATCTCGCGGCCGGCGTTCTGCTTGCCGCTCCATCGATGACAGAGGTCTCTGCGGTCGAGCGCTTTGCGAAGAGTCTCTCGCTGCTATTGGAGTCCAGTGAGGTGCGATCCTCGAAGCCAACCCCTTCGGGGCTGGCTCCGTTCAAGCTTGCCCTTGGTCGGCTATGGGAGAGGGTGTCGGACCTAGACCAGGACCGAGACGCAGCTCTGGAGGCAGTAGAGGCGAACATCGACGCGTGCCGACTTCTAACTCAACAGAACTACGCCCCGCGACACCTGATAGTCGATGCTGTAGCCGCGGTGAACCGCCTCCGATCACTTCGCTCTCTAGAGCCGGTGGAGATCGGTTACCTGGAGCTCGCCCTGGGTAACTTAGCGTTCAGGTCATCAGACTGGAGAGCAGCCCGAGAGCATTTTCAGGCGGCGGGAAGTCACCTGAAAGATGAAGCAAAGGAGGCTCGCTGCCTCGGAGTGCAAAACGTGACTCTATCTGCTGCTCGCGCTTTTGAGAGCGCGGCGGAGGCCTCGCTTCGTCTAGGAGACAACGACGCTCGGATCTCCTCCCTACAGCAAGCGGTAAACGTGATAGAAAGCGTAGCCTCGCACTTCAAGGTAGAAGCGGCTCGGCAGAACATGTACATGCGAGCCGTGAAGTACCGAGGCAAGCTACACGCCGCGCAGCAGGAGGCTGCTAGGAATCGCCCGGCAGCCGATTCTGGCTAGCCCCCAGCGAGACGCTGTGCCGCAAAAACGCTCTGGCAGAGGGAACCAAGGGCATTCAACGCATGCTCAAGCGAGAGGCTCCTTACAAAGCTGTCGCCGGCTTCGGAAATTCACTGCGCATCAGCGTCGTTTGCTAAGAGCCACCCGTACACCTCCCGAAAATTCGACAGATCTTCCGAGAGCCTAAGGAAGTGCTTACACGGCTCAAGCCTGCGGTCGTACCACTGCTCGAAGGGGCTGTCGACCTTGAGCACAGTCGCTCCGCTGGTCAACTCCAGGAATAGGGTTGTTAGGGGCACCCCTAACCCGTCTTGCAAATCTTGGCGAAGCCAAGTTGGCAAAGGAAGAAACCCTAGCCCGTCTTGCAAATCTTGGCGAAGCCAAGTTGGCAAAGGAAGAATTTGGCACTGGGGTTGTTAGGGGTTCCCCTAACCCGTCTTGCGAATCTTGGCGAAGCCAAGTTCGCAAAGGAAGAAACCCTAGCCCGTCTTGCAAATCTTGGCGAAGCCAAGTTGGCAAAGGAAGAATTTGGCACTGGGGTTGTTAGGGGTTCCCCTAACCCGTCTTGCGAATCTTGGCGAAG
>CANLJX010000002.1 GCA_947491545.1 Deltaproteobacteria bacterium | reverse complement strand
ACAGATCTCCACTGAGATGGCTTAAGCTCAGTGTCAAAGATCAGCATGTCCGCCCCGAGTCGGATGCAGCGTATTACGAGCTCTTCGAGCTTCCCGCTTCCGACAAAAGTCTTTGGATCCGGCTTGCGGCGCTGAACTACCGCGTCGACGATAGTGACACCCGCCGTACGGGCAAGCTCTCGCAGCTCAGCCAGGGAGGCATCTGGGTCGTCGTCTTTTTCGTACACGCCAACGACCACCGCCCCGATGCTGTCGCCTGTGTCGAGCTGCGCAACTTCTAAGGCGAGGCTGCGCTCGACTGACTCAATAAATTCGCGGAAGTCGAGCTCAAACGAGCCCAGGTCCTTCACCTGCTCCGTCAGGGCTGTTGCCCCTTCGCTGCGGTTGGCCGGCACAAGGTACGCGTACGACATCGCCACGCGATTGCGCGCGGGCCTGAGGCTCACGACGGCGTCGAAGCGCAGCCGCTCAAGGTCTGCGTAGATGTCATACGGAATCGTGGCGTCGTCCGAGTCGTTCGAGAGGTCTGTGAACACGAGCCTCAAGGTCCTCAAGCGCCCGCGCCCCAAACGGTAACGGCCGAGATCTGGCAAGTAGAGGATATCTTTTGTGCCGAGCACTACCTCGACGATGTGCCCTTGGCGGTCAACCAGGATGCCAACTCTGCGGCGCAGCCGCTCCGCCAGCAGCGTCATCTCTCGCGCCAGGTCGAGCGACACGATCTCACGCGAGCCTACAGAGCGGGTGAAGAGCTTGTGGACGGCTTTCAACTCCGATGGCGCAAGCCCCTTGGTATTTCCCGACACTTCCTTTGACATAGAGCGGCGCTGATCCTACACCCTTTGGAAGCGGGCGGCAAAAACAACAGTAAGCGCAACTCAGCCTTCTTCGATTCGGTGAGTTACGACTCTCTCTGCGACCTGCGCGGCCGCAACGAGCGCTCTGCCGACCTCAGGGCACGACCCAAAGTGCAGCAGCGTAAAGGTGCTGCATGACTGCGCCGAAGCCGAGAACCCCTCCGGCACCGGCTCGCGCCCGGCAGCTAAGATACGAAGGGAACTGACCAGGTAGCGCCCTGAGCCTGCATGAAGGCTCCCGATGCTCCAATCACCAAGAGCCAGCCCGCGTAGCGCTAGCCCTGGGGGCCCAAGAACCGAGTCATCGACTGTCTGGGCAGTAATGAGGGTTCGGCCGAGAGTAGCTGGAAAGGCATCCGCTGGTATGACTCCTGCCCCCGGCAACAATGGACCACCGCGAGCCAGCTGAAAGCTTCGGCACAAGAAGGCAGTCCCAGCGCCTTCTGAGTAGATAACCCCGCCATCATCGGCGAACTGTTTAATCGATCGGCGAATGTGCTCATTTTGGGAGAGGTCGTGGCCGTACCGCTTGAGACACGCCCCGGTGATGTACAGGCCACCGATCCGTCTCGGCAGCGCGCTATCAGCGAGCGGCGAAAACGTCACAAGCTCAGCCCCAGCGTGCCGCAAGATATCGAGGTTGTCTGGATACGTAAGGCTGAAGCAGGTGTCGTCCGTGACAGCGAAGCGACACAAACGGCCTCCAAGCTGTGGCGTTACCTCCTCAGCTCGGGGTGCACGAGCACTTGCAGCGATGTTAAGTAAAAAGTCGAGATCAACACCACCACTTGCCGCGTTCGCAGCATCGATGAAGAGCTGCCGAGGAAGAGTGACTGGGTTCACTTCTTGAGTTGCGGCACCCGAAGGTAAAGAAGCCGCTAGGGGAATCTCCGGAAGCCCCCCGAGACATGGTGGAAGTCCCGCTGACGCGGCGGCACGATTAAGTTCGACCACCGTCGGATGTGACGGCACGCCTCCCCCGCTCAACCCGGGGGCAAGCCGATTGGCAACAATGCCGGCCACGACCGGAGCATCAGCTCTGACGAGCACACTGCGAACTGAGTCCACCACGCTCTGTGACGAACCACGACCGTCCTGAACCAGCACTACTGGCGTGCCCGTTATCTCAGCAAGCTCAGCATCACTTCCAAGCAGCTCGCCCGGCTCGACCCCTTCGAGCCACCCGCCATGCCCATCGATCAATACAACATCTGCGCCCAGCGAAGCTTGAAACAGCGCGGCGCGGATCTGGTCAAAGTCGAGCAACCTCGTGTCGAGCACCCGCGCGTAGCGTCGCGTAATGTGGCTGTAGAGGAGAGCCAGGTGCAGCGCTTCGCCAGTCACACAGCAGGAGACACTCAATCCCTTCTTCTGTAACGCAACGACAATCGCCAAGAAGACGAGCGATTTGCCCGTTCCTGCGGACACACCACCAATCAAGATACGTGGAACTGATCTGGGAACCATGCAAGCCCTGCCCCTAGAGGTGCATCGGCACAAAGAACCAGAAACCTCTCGGTCTGCGGCACTTTATTGAGAACTACAATAGCTTCGTAAAAGCTACTACTTACGCCGGAGAACAATCAGCTCTGCCGCCGTGTCTCGGCCTGAGCCAGCGCCCTTGGCGTATCGTTCTACGATGGTGCCCTCTACCTGCCAGTAGGTAGGCATGCAGGACTGAAGAACTGCAGAAACTTGCTCACGGTAGTTGACCGGCTTCGTGCCGAGGCGGCCGCCGGCAACTCTAACCACTGCCCTTCCACCACGGCGAACAACGCGAGCCGCTTCGAGAAGCTGTTCACTCATCCCGTCCTGCCAGGCCTCAACGCTCGAGGGCATCTCACGCTCGGCTGGCAACGAAAGGCCGAGCCACCAAGACCGGAGCCAGGACCGGAGGCCGTGCCCAATGCCACCCGGCTGCTCCGGGCAGAGAAGCGCAAGGTCAACCGAAGCCGTCTTCACCCCTTCGAGGTTGTTAGGCTCGGCGAATATGACCGAACGTTCAAGCGCACGGTCAAGAAGCGGAGAAGGAATACCATCTCTGAGAATCGAAGCAGCCTTCTTTATGACGCGCGGGCTGACCGCGCGATACGACGGAACCTCCGAACGCTTCCGGTTCAACGCGGCTTGCGCCTCTGGCGTCAGAGCCGCCTGCGGAGATGTATAGCCGGTGAGGTGTGCAGCCGTATGTCCGTGCAATATACCGGACACCACAAAGGACATGAAATCATCTACCCTATCGTTGGAGCCGCGCAGCGCGAGCTTGAGGTTCATAAGCTCGCAGTACGTATCGACATCGAAGTAAAGCGGCCAAGGAGCTTGAAAACTGCGCACGTCTACAGGACGCTTCAAGTTGATGAACTGGAGCCGGAGAACGACCTCTGCGAGGTCGGCTGGGTTAACACGAGCCCGAGCAAGCTTAACCAGAGCTGGATCGTTAGAGCACCCGATGAAGTGACGCCCGAGAGACAGCGCATCGACACCTGTCGAGCCCGCTGAGCAGTGCATGTCGAGAACTGTCCCACCCTTGGCGGAGAACCGGTCAATCACCAACCGCAGCACCGACGGCTGCCAAAGCGACAGGTACGCGAGAGCGGACTGTAGAGAGTGCCCGCTCGCTGACGAGCTATCGAGGCTGACCTCTACTTGCTCCGCAAACTGAGCCTGTTGAACTAACTTTAGTACCGCTGACATGACCTGCACCTAACCCACACTACACTTCAAGCCTCGGGGCTTTTGGAACTGCGGGTGACCGAACTGAAGTTCACCACACTTTCCCCGCCCTAAGCCACACAAACCTTCGCCTACTGGCGTGGCTTACAGGAGCGAGCTTCCGACCTGTGATCCGAAACACGTCCCTTGAGGTAGGGGGGAGTATAGGGACGTGTCAGACCCTGCACTACCGAGAGAGTTACAAACGGGGTTGCTAGTACAAGCAAGTTAAAATCACCAACCAGCTCATTTTACTCAGGTAACGAGGGGATTCGAGCCGCGACCTGTTGGCACTACTATTTTCTAAACATTGTAACGGCTGCGGGATTCCGGGGCAGTTCGGAGCAACAACAAACCCGTGAGGCCCGTTAAATACCCCTACTCGCCAACCGTCTCTAGGTTCTTGCGGGCTATTTCGAGCTGCGGATTCAACTGCAGAGCCTGCGCAAACTCCCGACGTGCCTCGTCGGTCTTGCCCGTGCGATCTAGCAGCACGCCTAAGTTGTTGTGTGCACTCGCATTGGACGGGTCGAGGCCAAGGGCCTGACGCAGGCTACGCTCAGCCTCGGCAGCATTCCCAGCCTCGAGCTGCGCATGGCCGAGAGCACTCCACACCCGGGAGCTCTTCGGGTCGAGCGAAGAAGCGACGGTGAGGCGAGAGATCGCTTCCTGGTATTCTCCGCGGCTAAGAAGGAAGAGTCCGAGATTCGCCTGCGCGAAGAAATTGGATGGCGCAAGCACCGCGACTCGGCGCAGAGCACTTCCGGCTCGCTCCACGTCACCTGAGCGTTCGTACGCCTCCGCCAAAGCGAGCTGAACCCTGCTGTCATCAGGCTTCAGCTCTGCAGCGTGCTCGAGCACCCGTCGCGCTTCGGCGAGTGAACCGGTTTTTAGCAGCAGCAGTCCCAGGTGGTAGTTAGCTAGAAAGTGCTTCGGCTGAAGATCCGCCGCCCGACGGTACGCAGCTACGGCGGCATCGTCCCTCTTCAACTTCTCTTGCAACACCCCTACGTTGAATACAGTAGTAGGATTCGCTGGCTCCACGGCCTCGGCTCTCTGCAACGCCTCAAGGGCTTCGTGTAGCTTTTGCTGCTTCTCAAGTATGACGGCGAGCCCCTGAAGAGCCGTTACATTTTTCGGAGAGCGCTCAAGAACCCGATCGTACTGTTCACGCGATGAGGACACCTCTCCCTTCTGCAGCAATACTGCCGCCAACCCAATTCGGAAATTATCCTCATCCTTGAGCGCTATCGCCCTACGCAGCTCACTCTCGGCCTCGCCTAGCTGCCCCTTACGCTGAAAAGCAACTCCTATGTTGAAGTGGCTCTCTGCCATGCGAGGACAGAGCGCCTCGGCCCTGCGGTACAGTTCTATCTCTTGCTGTGAACCATCACCGAGCGCCACTCCACGTTTTACAAGCTGCGCAGCCTCGGCGCATGGCTGCTCTGCAGCGATGGCTTGCTGAACGGCTACGAGCAGCGATGCAGAGAGGAGCGTTCCGCACACCCGCACCCTCACGCCACTTGCGACCTTCATGCAACCTTCTCCTTACTGGGAATTAGCGCTGCTCAGAGCAGCCAGGGAAGACACCACTTCACGCATCCGCTCTTCGCTTGAAACGGCCGCGAATCGCACATGCTCATCAAAGCTCTCTCCGAAGACACAGCCCGGAGCAACAACAACACCCGCGCGATCGAGGAGATGCTCAGCGACACGTACCGACACAAACGAGCTGTCACCCTTCGCTGCGGCGGCTAGCGCCGCTGGAAACCTCGCCCAAACGCATGCACCGGCTTTAGGCTCAGAGACCTCCCAACCCAAGCGCGAGAGCCCGCTCACTAACACCCTCAGGCGACGCTCGTAGGCTACCGTAGTCGGCTCCACCAGATCCTGCTTAGAAGTGAGCGCAACCGAGGCTGCGTACTGAAGCGGCAGGAAGAGGCCGTAATCGGCATGCGACTTGAGCCTCGATATCGCTTTCACGATTCGGTCATCCCCAACCAGGGCACCGACGCGCCAGCCTGGGACGTTGTACGCTTTCGAGAGAGAGTACACCTCCACGCAGCGAGCGCCCTGCTCGCGCGCAGCCAGCGCACTCGCAGCAGGCTTCCTGTCGAAGCACATCTCGCCGTACACAAAGTCATTGATGATCGCCACCCCGCGCTGCGCACACACCCGCCCGACCTCTGTCCACCACTCGGCTGACACGACCGCTCCGGCAGGATTGCTCGGGAAGTTAAGCAACGCCACCCGCGCCTGAGACTCATCGAGCATGCGCGCTAGGCTCTTGGCAGCAAGCAGCGGATCAGAGAGTGGGCGCCACTCGCGCACAACCCCGCCAACGAGCGCAACTGCCGATAGGTGCGCCGGGTAGGCAGGAGCCGAAACCACTACTGACTCGCCAGGGTGCGTCAGAACCCTCAGCGCGTGGAACGTTGCATCTTTACTGCCGAGACACACGCACACTTCTGATTCAGGATCGAGCGAGACACCGAACTTCGATAGGTACTTGTCAGCGAAGGCCTCTCGCAGCCGCCGAACACCTCGCGACACGGAGTATCGGTGAGCACTTGGCTTGCCTACCGACTCAAGAAGCCGATCGATCACCGCTCGAGGCGGCGCAAGGTCTGGGTTGACCATCGAGAGATCGAGAACTGGCTTCCCCTCGAGCAGCCTACGGTGCTGCAGCTCCTTGAGAGGGCGGAGGTAGTCATGGCTTAGGAGCTGGTCAACGCTCGACTGCTCGGCATCCGGAGAAACCATCAGGGACGCGGTAAAAGCTACATTGAACGGGGACTTCACGGGCCTCTCTCGGTGCCGGGGGAAAAATACGGAAAGAGAAACGGTCACTTCCGGCCCGGTAAAGAGATACAATGCGCTGGCGTTTTATTCAATGACTTGAACTGGCTCTCTGCCAGGATACAGGGGCGCTTGGCGCCATCCCTTTTAACCCAGCTTACGTCCTGACCCGGGGCGCAACCAGGTTGAACAGGTACACCGCCGGACCAACCTTGCCCGAGACCTTGATCTTGTCTGCAAGCATCGCCACCTGTGGGTTAAGGTCACCGGAACGAATGGCCATGAGGTTCTGCTCACTTAGCGAGATGATGCAGTCTACCAGCGAGGGGTCGCTCCCCTCTCCAACCGTCACCGCCGACTCCTTCGTGAGCGGGGTAACCTTCGGGTCATCGCTGCGCCAGTCAAAGAGGAACCTCTCGCCAGAGTTGGTCAGCTCAACCGCTACCGCCCCAGAAAGATAGGGCTTAAGCCGCAGCTTCGCGCGCTGGGCCCTCTCCGGAAGCTCCTCGCACAGCACATCCCGGCCGTTTTGGATCACTTTGCGAGGTGCTGGCTGATGCTCCTCTTCCTCGTCCTCGATATCATCAAGCGGCTCCTCCTCGCGCGCACCGTTGGCTCCGGCCGGCTGGTTGGTCCATGTCTCTTGGTCGTGATCACCGTTGCGACGTGGCTGAGGCGCAGCGTGCTCCTCTTCAAGGAGCTGCTCGTGGGCCGCTACTGGCTCGTTCTGCTCGTGCTGCTGCTCTTCGTCTTTCTTCTCTGGCATGTCTGAATTCCTTAGGTTGAGAGCTCCTACTCTAGCCCTGACGGGGCAGCAACTCAACCACCTTACAAAACAGGGGTCCGGGGGGCGAAGCACGGGTCAGGGGAGTGCGTATTCACAGGGAGAGCAACGATCAAGCTGTCCACGGCTGCAATCGTGCCCCGGCACCGGGAACGGCACCGGCTCCGGGTTCCGGCCGCGAACCCTCGCAAAATTGGGGTGAACAAAGAGAGCAGCGAGAACGGCGAGGGGGAATGATTAGGTAGGTTTTTAGGAGGCTCCGCAGAGGTCAAACACCCCGAGCGACGACTCCCCCTCACCGCCCTCGCCGCACTCTTTGTGCCAAAATTGAGTCTTCACAGTCAGCAGCCTCCCTCGATAGCTGGCCAGGCGCCCCAACAGTAGGAGGTTTCCGAGGGCCCCAGGACCTCGACGGGACTTACGCCCATCTCGCAATCGTTGTACTTCTTAGCCCTGCATGAAGAGCAAGACAGCCTCCCCAGCCCGCAAATCCCCGAACGTGGTCGCCCTAACCGGCGGCATCGGTTCAGGCAAATCTTGTGTGGCCCGGCTCTTCGAAAAGTGGGGTGCTTCCGTAGTTGATGCTGACCAGCTCGCCCGGGCCGCCGTGGCCCCTGGCACAGCGGGGCTACAGGCGCTCACGGAGAAATTCGGACAGCAGATCCTTGAGGAAGACGGACAGCTCGATCGCGAGAAGCTCGGCACGATCGTATTCACCGATCCTGCTAGCCGCAAGTTTGTTGAGTCCGTCATACACCCGGTTGTGCGGACGATGTGGCTTGAAAAGCTTGAGCTCCTAAAGCGTAACCCGATGCTCGACTTGATCGTGTACGTGGTGCCGCTCTTCTTTGAATCAGGGATGAAGTACCCAGAGGTAAAAAAAGTGCTGCTTGTCACCTCCCCGGAGGAGGCGCGAATGCAGCGCGTAACTGAACGGGACGGCTTGTCACCAGAGGCAGTGCGCGCCCGGATGAAGGCGCAGCTCTCGGACGACGAGAAGAAACGCCGCAGCGATTACGTGATCGAGAATGACTCTACGTTTGGCGAGCTTGAGGCGCGCGTGCGACTGCTCTTTAGCCAGCTCGCCCGGCGCTCTTAGTGCTGCCCCAAAAAAGCTTCTTCACCGTGATGCCGTTTAGGGCAGCGCTAGGGCTGTTCGTTTTCGGCGGCTTTCGCGCCGAAAACACTATAGATATGGCTAGTGCCTCGTCGGAGGCTGCTACGTCGTTAGGCGAACGAACTTTTTAGACGAGGCCGCCAGCCGACGCCCGAAGCTCAGGGATGCTGCGGAGCAGCACTTCATTCAGCGCAGCAACGGCGCCAGGAATATCCCACGAGCTCTTGTCTCGGGGGCCAACGAAATCTGATATCGAGCGGAGCGCAAGGCACGGCAACCCTGCCTGTCCGCAACAGAGGAAGAACGCTCCCCCTTCCATATTTACGACCTGCGGCTGAAAGCGCTGCACTACCCAATCGATCGATTCCCGCTGGCTCAGCACGCGGTTGACGGTGACAGACTTTGCGCGTGGCAATCCCTCAATCGAAGGCAGATTAAGTTGCGGAGCGACCAGCCGCCCTGCGCTAAAGGGATGGTCGTCCGGAGCCAGGAGCCCCATCTCAAAGAGATCAAGGAACCCTTCCTGGCTCTCAGCTCCGAGATCGGCGAGAGCCTCCTCAGCAACGACGACAACGGACCGTTTCGGAAGCGAGTCCGTGAAGCTGCCGGCTATCCCGGCCTGAATAGCAGCGCCGTACCGTCGCTCCGCGAGAAGCTTTGCCAGCCGCGCAGCACACTGAAGCTGCCCTACTCCCGTCACCAGGCAGTCGAGCTCCCCTGACTCGATCAGGGTACCCGGCACTCCTGGGCCAGGCGAGACCTCGATCCCTGGGAAGAGCTCTCGCAGGGCTGGCGCTACCTCAAGAGTTGTCGCCGTGACGAGCAGAGTTTTCATCTCTCTACGTTAAGCGGCGTCCGACCCGGATGCAACACCATTACCCCCTCTAACCTTCGAAGCCCCGAAACGCCACGGGAACGGGATAGAGCGTCACCGCTGCACCCACCCCAGGCAATTGCCATCTCAAAGACGATCGAGGGGAAACGAACGCGAGAAAACACCAGGTCGCGAGAACTAGAACTTCCCGCCAAACCCCAAGTGATATCCCTCGAAGCTGTCCCCCGTGACGTAGCTCCCTCCCCAGTTCATCTGCGAGAAGAGCAGGAACTTCTCCTTAAAGTCGAACACGAGGTCAGCGCCCATCTCATACAGGTTCACGAGGTCGAGCCCGCTGGCGGCTTTCCCGCTGATGTTGCTCCACTGAAAGAATGGGCGAACCCCGAGGGCTGTGTTGAGAACCTCTGTTCCTGTGGGCTGCTGGTACGAGAATCGGCTCCACAAAATGCCGGTCGCAGAGTCGATATCGATCGCCGGACTCGACGAGCTTACTGAATTGTTGAAGAGCTGGCTGTAGGCAAGCATGGCGTACGCCGTCCCCTCGCCCCACTTCGACTCGTAGATCGCGCGTCCCGTGGGCGCATAGGTGAAGAGGTTCATGTTCCAGTTGTAGTAGAGGTTGTTGTCTGGCTCCAGCACCGCCTGGCTGTAGCTGTTGTTGAAGTCGTAGTTGTTGCGCATGTGAGAGAACGTCACCGCACACGATAGAGCGAGCTTAAAGTCATCACTTACTTTTAGGTACGAGCCTAAGCCTCCTGCGAGCGCAAAGAGCCGAGTTGTAGAAAAATCATCCTCTCCGATCGCTTCTGGCGGCTTGGTGAGCCCCGACGTCACTTTAAGCAGCGCGCCACTGCCGTAGACAAAGGGCTGCCAACGATCGCCCTTCTCGGCGAGCGCAACTTCAAAAGGCATCCGCAACGTGTCGTAGTGCGTATCAGGCTGGTCGATGCGGTGCTTGGAGAACCTGCCAGTTGAAAATATATCCTGTGAGGCGAAGAGCGTTGATGTGTTAACTGACTCGTTAATCACTTCGTTGGCGAACTGCTGCTGGTTTCCGCCGTCTGACGGCGCCCCCGGAATTAACTCCTGGGCCGCCACAACCGTCGCTCCCCAGAGGACCGACAGCAACGTCAAAGAGGCGGAGCGAATCAGGGAGCGCATCGAGACCTTTCGGTTAATAGACCATCACAACTTCAGCAGTATCCGCGTCGAAATCCTGGTTGCATCCAAACGCTATGTAGTCCATCGATGCAGCTGCTTCCACCAACACGTAGTCGCTGCGCTGCCGGCCCACCAGCGTCATGGTCAACTGCGCCTCGACTCCGGTTGATGGTGAGTACGCGCTCTCCAGATCTTCGTCATCGAGGTTAAACTGCAAAAAGGTAAATCCTGTCGGGCAGCGCGTAACGTACGGGATGACCGAAACATCATCTCCCCCGAGTCCATTGATCTCCGCCGAATCGAGCAAGTATCCAAGCTGCGGTGGGAGCACCACCACAAGGTTGACGATTCCACTATCAAAGAAGACGTCGTTCTCATCGAAGTTGAAATCGAAGTAGAAGACATCTTCCTCGCTGACCTTGAGGGTGGTCTCTGAGGAGTAGATTTCGACCACCTCCGTTGTGCTGCTCCCATCGTAATAAGAAGAGTCAGTGCACCCGCCAACAGCAAACAGGACCACGCTCAACACACTTACCGAGAATCGTCGCATAACTACCCCCACGATCGACACGGCGGGAGGATACCCCCATTCCCCGGCTTAAGGGAGATCGAGGCACCAGACAACTAAAGGGAGCGCCCCTCCGAATAGCTTTTCTGTGCGGTCCGGAACGCCATCGAAGATCGCCGAACCGCGCACAACCCACGACAATCACAACGTATTTAAGGAGCCCCCATGAACATTCCAAGCACCATCGCTACGCCACAGAACACCGCCTCCGACATCACTGCTGGAGCTTCAAAAGAGGATAAAACTCGCCAATTCGTCGGTCAGGTACTGCCGGCGTCCCTCGGATTAGGGGCCCAGGCGCTTTCGACCACATCTGTCTCGGCTTCGGCAGGAGCGGTCTCAGCGGCGGCAGCTCCTATGTCCATAGTCGGCGGAGTGCTTGGAATCGCAAACATCGCGATGTCGTGGGGGAGGTCCACTCCCGCCGCCGGAGCGACGAGCGGAGCTGCCGCCGGCGCTGCGATCGGGACAATGATAGCGCCGGGTGTTGGCACCGCAATCGGCGCAGCGCTCGGCTCACTCGTCGGCGGCCTACTCGGCAGCATCAAGACCGGCAAACACAAGGACCAAGTTGTGCGCGACCAGGTGCGCGGCGCCCTGGTTGAACGGGGAATCTTGGATTCAAGCTTCAAGATCGCGCTCGCCGACGGCTCGAAGTACGACGTCGGAATCGACGGCGGTCCTAAGGCTGAATTCGGGGGGAGGCGCCCGTTCGAGATCGACTTCAATCATCCCTTCGCGAAATACGCGGTTTCGTGGCTCAACCCCGTCATTGCTCTCATGAGCCAGGGGAACCAGAAGGTGCACGTGGACTTCGTCGGCTACTTCGCGAATGCCGCACTGAGCAACGCCAAGAGCCTGGCGGATGTGCGCGACAACGTGAACGCGATTATGAAGCAGTTCGGAGTTTCGGATGAGGCGCTCTTCAAGACGATCGTCTCAGCCACAAAGAGCGGGCAACTTGATTCAGCTACCGCGGCGGCTTGGGTGAATGGGATCAAGGAGAGGCGCGAGTTGCCGGAGGTGGGAAAGATGGCGGAGGCGTTGGGGGAGTAATTTTGCGGATGAGCGCTGCGCACGGAGCCGGAACCGGGGCCGTTCCCGGTGCCGGCTACGAGACTGCTCGGGTTCCGGCACCGGGAACTAGTATTACAAACAGATATCGAAAGGAGTGCCTAGGGTAACCATGTGTAGCCAGTCGCCATCACCGATATCTCGGTACTGCGCTCCGTAGTCAGCCTTGATCGCCTGGATCATCGAGTCTTGGTCGAAGGTGTAGTTGAGCCCTGCTCCCATCGTTACTGAATTGTACGTAGCCGAGCCGCTCAAGTCGTTTAGATACTCGCGATCGTAGTCCCACTTAAAGTTGGCTGCGTACAGGTATCCAACTCGCAGTGCGAGCCAATCGAGCACCCGCTCCTCGATTCCGAACCGAACGTTCATCGCGTTCGCTGTGGAATCCCCGCCCCACACTGACGTGTCGACGATCTCGTTGTTGCCGCTGTTTTGGTAGTAGGTGTAATCGACGCCTCCTGCGAGAGATGTGGACCCGCTGGCGTACTCCACCCCTCCCCCAACACCGAACGAAAACTGATCGACACTCTGATCGCGCTCGGGGGTGAGGCGGTTCTTGACCGTATGATCACCGAACCCGAAGCTCACCAATCCGCCGAACGTCAGGTCCTCTGAGTCTTGCACCTGAAGCCCGAGCGTCTGAAGAAAGCTGTTAGTTGAGTCGTACTCTACAGTGTCGCCATCGACTGAGTCGTTCTGGTAGGTGAGCCCGTAGCCGAGTGCCATCTTGTCGCCGATCGCCTTTGCGTACGCGGCAGAGACCTGGTAGGTGCCAGTGTCGGTGTTGTCAGGATCTCCCGACCAATCCCCGCCCCGGCCGTACCAGCCGAATCCGAGGTTTCCGTAATCAGGCAGCGCATCTTTGACCGGACCGAGCGGCACCGCGCCGTACACCTGTCCAGAGTTCTGGCTATCTTTTATCCCCTCACCACCAGGGTAAGTGTTGCCACTGATTTCGTTGTGCCCGTAGCTGAGTGAAGCGTCTGCTTGCTTCATGAGGCCGAGACCAGCCGGGTTAGTCACCGTGCTGATGCTGCCCGAAGTTGTGAGAGCCGTACTGCCGGCGAGTCCCACCATGCGCGCGTCCTGTGGCTGAATCACGAACCGTTGCTGGTTCTCTTGGTAGTAGAACTCGGTTGCCTTTCCATCTGCATGCGCAGAGAGGCTCCAGAAACTCGCCACCAGACACAACGCTGCCGTTGCTCGCTGCCTCTTTGCATCCCCTATCATCTCGCGCTCCTCCACTGAATTGGTTGTCGTGTGGCGCGCATCCTTCCCTAGTTCATCTTTGCCGCGTATGAGGTCGCTTACCCCCGATCCAACTAAACGGGATGGCCTCAAACGCTGTTGCAGGCTTAGTCGTTGTGGTAGCGTCCGCTAATCAGCATGTTCTCAAAAAATCAAAAAACAACTCCGGCTGTCCCACCTCCGCTCAATGGTGCCGAGCGAGAACTCGCCTCTGCTTGCGCCCGAGCCCAGAGCCATCTGATGAGTTCGCGGGGCGCATGGCTGTACGAGTCGCTGCCAGAACCGATCGCTATGCCGCGCCCGACAAACAGTTCAAGCGAGCGCGTGATTATCACCGGCCGCTGGCTCGCTCGTGGAGTCTTCTCGACGGCTACGCTCGTAAGCGCCAACCAAGCGAAGCCGGGCTTCATCCGTATGGCGGAGGCACTGGCGCAACAGCCTGGTCTCACCCCAAAGGGCACCGTCGAGGTTGTCGATTGGCGCACGTATGGCGCCGACTCTGTAACCTACCTGCTGCCGCTACGAGACACGCTCTGCTCTGCAGCGAAGACCGCCGGACACAACGCCGCGGTGTCCCTGCTGCATCGCTTTCCGGATCGGGTCAACCTTGCGCCACGAGGCACTATCGATGCCGCCGATCGGCCGGTCGTTTCAGGGACGGTGCAGTCACATGCTAGCCCAGCTCTAGTGGAGCTTCGCGATGGAGTAGAGAGCATCGCGCGGAGCGTGGAAGGGATCGCTCATTTGGGCTCGCTGCTTCCATTGCAGCACGCGGCAGAGGATTTCCTGCGACTGGCTCTCGCCACAACGCTCGCCACCTTCCGCGATACCCGCATGCACACGGCCCACTTCCAGTTCGAGCTGTACAAAACCGAGGGACCGATCGGCGAGCTCATCAACACCCTCGGCATAAAAACCGCCCAGAATGCCCTGCCGAGCATATCTGCGCTTCTCGCAAAGTCACCGCTTTCTCAGCCGCCGCTGGTGATGTTCAAGCCGGCGCTGCGCGAAGCGCTGCAAGAGGCGAAGCAAGCCTCTCCCGTGGCCAGGGAGTTGTGGGCCTCCCTCTTTCGGGAGGAGCGCGCATCAATCCTCAAGAGCGCCGCGAAACTCGCTCGGAGCATTGCGGTGCGAGATTACGCTGCAACGAATTAGGCCTCGCAGGGCTTGAGGCCCGGTCTGTTGTCTAAGGACAACGGATAAGCGAGCTGGGACCTCTTTTTGTTTCAGGACAGGAACTTGCCCCTTCATCTCCCCTCTCAGGCGAAAACAGCAGGCTAAAACCGTTTTGCAGCCTCCTAATACTCATTCGAGGATACGGCGCGTCATCTCAAATTTCGCTAGTTCGTACGGCACATTGCCGGAGCCGGTGGGCGCGATTTGTCTCCAGCAATAATTCTTCGTTTAATACGCTCCTAAGGGTCGCAGGATCTTAGCCTTGCAGGGCTGTACCGGTGCCAGTACATTAGAGAGATAGGGCGCATCCGTTTCCCACAGGGGAATTCGCCGGTCACCTGGGTGTCGGGTTACTGGACGAAGTGGCAAACGAACCGGACGCTCCGCAGGGTAGCACGCTCACGAGGCGCTACCCGCTCAACGTAAACGTGGTTAAAACAAAGGGTGTCACAATGCTCACCAAGGCTGCTCGTATCTGCTCAGTCCTCGTTCTCGCGGCAATCGCTTTCGCGCCGGTATCGTCTCAGGCTCAGGACGGTTTGAGCACTCGCTCACTGCAAAGGATGTCCCGTGCCGGAGACCCGACTGCTGGCGTTGCCAACCTGTCCAATGTTTGCGGCACGATCCGGCAGGTAACCGGCCGCGAGTTCCTGTGGAAGTCAGAGATCTCGAACCACATCAATCCGGGCGACCCGCGTGCCACGGGCCCAACCTTCATCTGCAACCAGATATGCCCGAAGTTCCCAATGGCATTCTACTACTCCGATGGAACCCTCGCCGGTCTGGTTGGTTACTACGGCGCCTGGAACGTGACCGGAAAGGCTCGTGCATACTGTGCAGCGGGTGGCGCACCGCAGTGCTTCATAAACCAGATCTATAGGACCTCGAGGCGCGGTGGCCGCGACGGCTTCGTCTACTTGCAGACAAGAAAGACTGCCGGCAACACGGCCTGCTACAAGGTCCGCCCACTCGGTCGTACTGGCAACGCGCTGTAACTCCGCGAGGAAATTCCCTGTAAAGCAAGAGAGGGAGCCTAAGCGCTCCCTCTCTTGCTTTTAGGTCCCTGCCCCGCTAAGTTGCCTGTATGAACAACCGCGCGTTCCCGCTTTTCTACTTTAGAGGCTCATAGGGGGCAGAGCGCCGGTGTTTACTGGATTAGGAGGCTCTGCGGTTTCGCGGGGCCTTTTTTTTTGTGCTTTGAAGACACGACTGAGGAGTTTCGAAGATGCAAGAGACTGAAAGTATCTGGATGGACGGAAAGCTCGTGCCATGGGCTGACGCGAAGGTGCACGTCCTGGCGCACTCGCTCCACTACGGAGATGGGGCCTTCGAAGGCATCCGCGCCTACAAGACTGACCAGGGGCCGGCCGTCTTCCGCTTGACCGAGCACGTCGACCGCCTCTTCTACTCTGCTCAGGCTCTCGGCATGGAGCTGCCCTACGCTCCAGCGCAGGTATGCACCGCCATCTGCGACACGTTGCGCGCCAACAAGCTCGAAGAAGGGTACGTTCGCCCTCTCGCAATTCACGGCTACGGCGTGATGGGGGTTAACCCGCGCAACTCACCGGTGCAGCTCATCATCGCTTGCTGGCCGTGGGGCGCGTACCTGCCGGTGGAAGCTGCCAACATCAAGGTCAGCAGGTTTATCCGCATACACCCAGACTCGACCGTCGCGGATGCCAAGATCTGTGGTCACTACGTCAACAGCATCATGGCGATCCTGGAGCTGCGCGGCACGAAGTACGACGAGGCGCTCTTCCTCGACTCAAACGGCAATATCGCCGAGGGGCCGGGCGAGAACTTCTTCATGGTGAAGAACCGCGAGATCCTCACTCCCCCACTCGGGGCGATCCTGGCTGGCATAACGCGCGCCACGGTGCTTGAGATCGCCAGCGAGCGCGGCTTTGCGGTTACCGAGCGCCCGCTCTCTCTTGCCGAAGCGGTAACAGCAGACGAGGCGTTCTTCTCCGGAACGGCGTGCGAGATCACGCCTATCGGAATCATCAACGACCAGATGCTCGGCAACGGCAAGCCGGGCCCGGTGTCGCTTGAGATTAAGTCAGCGTACCTCGATGCGGTGCGTGGCCGCACTGCGGCGTATCGAAGGTTCCTCACCTTCGTTGAGAATCGGCAGTAATGGCAGAGGCACAGAATTTTAGGAGCACAGAAGTTATGGCAACAAACGAGAAAACATCCCCAGAGATTTCAGGCATTCGCTCAGAGATCGACAAGCTAGACAACGAGATCCTCTCGCTCCTGGCGCAGCGCAAGTCGCTGACTGTGCAGGTGGCAGAAGCAAAAGACGAGCAGAGGAGCGCCGTGCGCGACATCTCGCGCGAGGAGCAGCTGCTGCGGCAGCGCATCTCGGAGGGCCGCACCTTGGGCCTCGACCCGCAGTTTGTGACGAGCGTTTTTCACGAGGTAATCGCCGAAGGAGTTCGCACTCAGCAAGACTACCTGCAGGCGCGCCTGAACGGCTCTGCGCTGCTAAGCAGCTCTACCAAGGTCGCCTTCCGCGGGATCGAGGGGTCCTTCTGCCACCTTGCAGGCAGGAGCTTTCTCTCCTCCCCTGGCTCTCAGTCCTCAGCTCGCGGCTCGGAGCCGACGTTCGTCGGCTTCCCAACTCACCTAGAGGCCGTGCGCGCGGTTGAGTCGGGCAGCTGCGACTACGCCGTGCTGCCGATTGAGAATACGACCTCTGGCGGGATAAACGAGGTGTACGACCTGCTGCTCAACTCGCGCGTCTCTATCGTGGGAGAAGAGAAGGTAAGCACGAGCCCCTGCCTAGTCGGCACGGCGGGCGCGTCGATATCTCACCTTGAGCGCATCTACGCTACTCCGCTCGCAGTATCAGAATGCGCATCGTTCCTTGCTTCGCTGCCTGAGTGCCGCGTTGAGTTTGCGGTTGACTCCGCAATCGGCGCAAAGCGCGCTCGCCAGGGCGGCGCGACCGAGGCTGCGATCGCTAGCTCGGAAGCGGCTGAGATGTTTGGGCTGACTGTCTTGAAGCGACAGATCGCAAGCCAGGAGGAGAACTTCACGCGCTTCATCGTGATTGCGAAGCAGCCGCGCAAGGTTGACCAGCGCATACCGAGCAAGACTGCGATCGTGGTGCACACGCTCGACAAGCCCGGGGCGCTCGTCGAGGCGTTGAGCGTGTTCAAGAGCCACGGCATCAACCTCACAAAGCTTGAGAGCCGTCCGGTGCCAGGAAACTCCTGGGAAGAGATGTTCTACATCGATTTCGCCGGAAACCTAGACTCGGAAGCTTCCAAGGCGGCCATCGCCGAGCTGACCAAGCTCGTGCGCTTCATCAAGGTGCTCGGGTGCTTCCCTGCCTGTGATGTCCAGCCGACCCTGGTTGATTCAGCCGAAGCCGCTGCGGCGAGCCAGCCAGAGCCGGCAGCCTGCCCGGTCGAGGTCAAGGAGCCTACTGCTCCGAAGCCTGCCGGAGGAAAAGACAAGGGATACAGGCTCGTGACTCGCGAGCACAAGCCAACTAACACCGTCATTGACGTGGGTGGCGTAAAGATAGGCGACGGAAACTTCCTTGTCATCGCCGGTCCCTGCTCGGTTGAGTCGCGCGATCAGATCATGTCGTGCGCCAGGCAGGCCCGCAACCATGGGGCGAAGATCCTGCGTGGTGGCGTGTTCAAGCCGCGCACCTCGCCGTACAGTTTCCAGGGCATGGGATACGAGGGGCTCGACCTGCTGGTTGAGGCAGGACGCTCGGTCGGAATGCCGGTCATAACCGAGGTCATGACGACTGAGGATGTTGAGCGCGTGGCTGAGAAGGCTGACATCATCCAGATCGGCGCGCGCAACATGCAGAACTTTAGCTTGCTCAAGGCGGTTGGACAGATCCGGCGCCCAGTAATGCTAAAGCGTGGCATGAGCTCATCGATTGAGGAGGTGCTGCAGGCGACTGAGTACATCCTCGCGGGCGGAAACCAGCAGGTGTTCCTGTGTGAGCGCGGCATCCGAACCTTCGAGACTGCTACCCGTGGCACACTCGACATCAGTGCGGTGCCGGTGCTCAAGAAGCGCACCCACCTTCCGGTGTTCATCGACCCGTCGCACGCCGCCGGCGTTAGGGATCTCGTCATCCCGCTCGCACTGGCAGCCAAGGCGGTTGGTGCTGATGGCATCATCGTGGAGTTCCATCCGGAGCCGGAGAAGGCGCTCAGTGACGGGCCTCAGGCGCTGCTCTTCCCGCAGTTTGAGAAGCTCATGGATGACCTGCGAAAGATTCAGGTATCGGCATGAAGCAGCTCACAGTCCAGGTTGCGCGAGTAGAGCGCTGCTCCCCACTTTGGGTAGGGAGGCGGCTCCTTGAGCAGCTCCCTACCCTCGTGGAGCCGACTCGCTACTCCTCGATCGTGGTTGTGGCTGACGACGGGGCAAAGTCCGCCGTGTCGCGTATCCTCTCGGCGCTCAAGCTCCCAGAGAGCCGGTCCCTCCTGCTCCCTGGCGGCGAGCGCATGAAGGACACAGCTGGGCTAGAGGCGCTCTGGCGCTTCTTCGTTGAGCAGAAGCTCGACCGCCGCTCGTTAGTTGTGACAGCAGGTGGCGGGGCGCTGAGCGACCTGGCAGGCTTCGCTGCTGCAACGTACATGCGGGGCATCCCGTTCGTGCACGTCCCGACGACCCTGCTTGCGCAGGTGGACGCCAGCATCGGCGGTAAGACTGGGATTAACTTCATGGGGGTGAAGAACCTGCTCGGCTCGATAATGCAGCCGGTTGGGATCGTGGTCGATGTCGACACTCTCTCTACCCTGCCAGCACGCGAGATTCGCTCCGGTTTCGCCGAGATTCTGAAGCACGGACTGATCGCTGACGCCGCGTACTTTGAGCGCGTCTCCTCGCGTGACTGCTCCGAGTGGAGCGCCGATGAGCTTGCGGAGATCATCTTTCGCTCGTGCGAGATAAAGAAAGCGGTTGTTGAAGCAGACGAGACTGAGCAGGGGCTTCGCAAAACCCTCAACTTCGGGCACTCAATCGGCCACGCAGCCGAGAGCTATGCGCTCAACCACGGCATCTCTCTTACCCACGGTGAGGCAGTCGCCGTTGGCATGGCCGGGGAATCGTTCCTCTCGTGGAGATCGGGGCTCATCTCAGAGCAGTGCTTCCTGCGTGCCAGAGACGGAATCGCTCGTGCAGGGCTGCCGGTCTCTCTCCCCACAGCAATGCCGCCCGCAGCGTTGCGCTCCCTTATGACCCGCGACAAGAAGAACGTCGGCTCTGAGCTACGGCTAGCCCTGCTTGAGGCGGTTGGCCGGTCGGTCTTTGACAGAACCGTCAGCGAACCCCTCCTCTCAGAGGCGCTAGAGCTAATTCAACCCGGTGCAGGCCGTCATGCGTGATCTCTCCGTATCTCCCTCTTCCTCGGCGCGACTGCACGCTGAAGTAACAATCCCTGGCTCAAAGAGCTACACGAACCGAGCACTGCTGATGGCAGCCCAGGCTGAGGGCGTTTCCCGGCTTTACCAGGCCTCTGCAAGCACAGACAGCGAGGCGATGGCTGCAGCGCTACGGAAACTTGGCGTAACGGTGCGAGAGGAGAAAGAAGGAGGGAGCGACGTGTTCGTTGTGGAGGGCCAAGGCGGCGGCTTCACCCCTCTCAAGGGAGAGATCGACGTCGGGCCAGCCGGCACGACGATGCGCTTCCTGACAGCCCTGTGCGCCGGCATACGAGGCGCTGACATTACCCTGCGCGGCACGGAGCGGATGCACGCTCGGCCGATCCGAGAGCTAGTGGAAGCGCTGCGCTCGCTCGGAGCAGAGATCGACTACCTCGGCTCACCTGGCTGCCCGCCACTTCGAATTCACTCGCCGCAGCCGCTTCGGGGCGGCACCGTCACAGTCGACGGCTCAGTCAGCAGCCAGTTTATCTCGGCCCTGCTCCTCACAGCGCCGATGCATGCTCAGCCCCTCTCTGTACAGGTCAAGGGCGAGCAGATCTCCAAGTCGTACATAGACATGACCTTGCAGAGCGTGGCTGATTTCGGAGTTGTGTTCAGGAACAACGGCTATCGTTCCTACAGCACCGATGGCGGACGTTTCCAGGCGCGGGAGTATCACGTGGAGGGCGACGCTTCTGGAGCTTCGTACCTCTGGGGCCTAGCGGCTGTGTCTGGAGGCACGGTCACAGTGCACAACATCAACCCACACTCCGCTCAGGGCGACGTGCAGTTCCCGCAGCTTCTAGCCCAGATGGGGTGTGCTGTCTCGCTAGGCGAGCGATCTGTCACGGTCACCGGCACCCCTGCCCTGCTCGGCATCGACGCCGACATGTCAAACATGCCCGACACTGCGCAAACGCTGGCTGTAATCGCCGCCGTTGCGAAGGGTAAGACTAGAATTACAGGACTAAGCACGCTGCGCGTGAAGGAGACCGACCGAATCGCTGCCCTGCACACCGAGCTCTCGAAGCTTGGGATAACGAGCGAGCCTGGCCCAGACTACATCGTGGTGCACGGCGGAGAGCCGCACGCTGCCTCTATCGCCACCTACGACGACCACCGCATGGCGATGTCGTTTGCGATCCTGGGTGCGCGTATCGCGAACCTCGTGATTCAGGAGCCGCACGTCGTTGAGAAGTCTTTCCCAACCTTCTGGCGAGTACTGCGTGAGGCTGGTCTCGCAGTCGTAGAGTCGCCTGGTCCCCAGTAGAGCCTTCTATGCAGCGGTCGAGCGAACCAAAAACGGTGCGCCTCTTCGCTGCGGTCTCCCTGCCAGAAAGCTGGATCTCTGCGCTGAGTGCGCTGCAACGCAAGCTCATGCGACGCTTTCCAAGCGGCGTTCGGTGGATGCTGCCAGAGAACCTGCACGCTACCGTGCGCTTTATCGGCAGCTTTAAGCAGGAGAGCGTAGGCGAGCTAGTCCGCTCCTGGGGCTCGCGACCACTCACGGGCTCGCTGCCAACGTTGCAGCTAACGCGCTGCGGCTGCTTCCCCAATCAAGGCCCTGAGCGGATCTTGTGGGCTGGGGCGGAGGTCGCCTCCGGCTCATGGCGCACCCTTGAAGAGCATGTCGACGCGACCCTTGCCCCCTTCGGCATAACACCATCCCAGGAAGATCTGGTGATACACATCACACTCGGCCGAGCTCGAGACGCAGAGGCTCTTCGAGGCGCTCGGGAGCTGCTGTCCGCAGTCGCTATCCCCCCAGAACAGCTTACAGTATGTGCCGTTGATCTGTTCAGCTCGGAGCCAACGGAGGGCGGCTCACGCTACTCTAAGCTCGCCTCAATGCGCGCACCTTGATGTCGGCTGGATTGCAACAAAAATCTCACCCCATCCCGTGCGCACCGGTATGATTCATGGCATACAAGTTGAATGAGATGAGCAACTCGGCTCTGCAGCTGTGCACGCTATTCAAACCCCTGACGCACCATGAAACACCTCGCAAAATTGTCAGCCCTCTGCGCACTCACCGTCCTGTTCGGCTCCTCGGCCTGGGGTCAAGTCATAACCGTTCCCTTGCTGGGTAACGGTCCGAAGTACGGCAGCCCCGTCATCGCCGAGGTCGATGGGAACACGGGCAACGGCAAGGAGATCGTTGTTGCGTCTGCAAACGGGATCGTTTCGGCTATCTCAGCGAGTGGCAACATCCTGTGGGAGACCTCGCTTCCGATTACCGAGTGCACTGCTCTCGGCGGCAACAACAAGGTCCTCTCAACGCCGGCTGTCGGCGATCTGCTCAACAACGGCACTATCTCTGTCGTCGTGTCGTACGGCGGCGTGGGAGGAAAAACGTGCCCCGGAGGAGCCGTTGCGCTCAAAGGCTCCGATGGAACGCTGCAGTGGAACTTCGACTTAAAAAAGCTCGCCACGCGGCGCCCTATTTTCTCGGTATCGCACGCAGCGATCTCCTCCCCGTCTCTCCACGACTTCACCGGAGACGGGAAGCTTGAGATCGTCTTCGGCGCCCTGGACCGCAACATTTACATGCTCACGCCACGCGGGCGCTTGAAGGGGTACTACCAGGCAGCAGACACGGTCTTCTCCTCCCCTGCTATTGTGCAGGCCGATGGCACAGGCTCGGCCGAGATAATTATCGGCACCGACATCTCCCAAAACCTTCTGCTTCGCCCACCGACGCCTAATGGCGGCTACCTCTACGCGCTCAAGGGCAGCTACTTCAAGGACGCGAAAGCGATCCCCTTCCGCCTCCCCGGCTCCGCGGTGTGGCGCGCGAAGTTTGACCAAGTGGTGCAGTCGTCTCCAACCGTGGGCGAGCTAATCTCCACGAATCCCGGCCTTGAGGTCGTTTCCGCCACAGGCTGCTACTTCCCAGAGGATTCGACAGACAAGCGCGGTCGTTACATGAAGATCTTCAGCTTGCGAACAGGGAAGCTTCTTCAAACCGTAACACTCCCCACCTGCACGAACTCCGAAGCAGCGATTGCAGATGTGGATCTGGACGGGAAAAACGACGTCATTATTCCAGTGCAAACTCTCAGCCACTACGGCGGAACCGGACAGAGCAAGGTAGTCGCATACAATCCTGAGACGAGCACCACGCTCTGGACCACTGTGCCGAAAGTAGGCACCGGCAACCTGCGTGAGCTTGCACTGTTCAGCGGGCTTGTGGTTGCAGACCTCGACAAGAACGGCTCACGTGAGGTTGTTGTGATGGTCTCCACGGGCATCTCAATCCTCGCCGGGGCAACAGGCGCGCACCTGACCTGTGATGAGTCAGACTGCCTCGACGGCCGAGAGAAGCTCACAGCGTTCTCCTCAGCCCGAAACGCAGCTGCCGTCGGTGACCTCGACGGAGACGGAGACTTCGAACTCGTCGCCGCCGGCCCATCAAGCAATGGCGGAATCGTCAAGATCTACTCCGACCTCAACCAGCTTATCGCAAGCTCACCTGGCAGCAGCACAGACTACCTCCCCTGGCCGATGGTACGTGGAGACGCGCGGCACCGGGGGGTCCAGGATGATAGCTAGCCCGCTGCTCTTTCTGCGAAACCCTGTACACCTCGCTGTTCACATGGGGTAGCATCCCGCTGGCCGCTTTTCAAAGAGCCGCAATGCGGCAATTCGTGGCCTTGCGAGTGGAGGACCGAAATGAAATTAGCTCCAGAGATCCTCGGGTTGCTGGTCACGGCGCTCCCTGCTTTCCTGTCGCTGCTGCCGCTTCTGCGCCCCCCCTCAAAAATTGGAAGCTGGGTCGGAAGCGTTCTTCTGACCGCTGCGATGTCGATTCTCAGCATGGGCTTTCTCATGATGCGCCTCACCGCGCGCTGCGTCAGCCGCGAGACGCCTTGCCCCACTGGATCTAACCCGCAGGTCCTCTCCGCAAATATCTTCGAGCAGTTTCCTGAGTGCGGTAGCTGCGTTCCCGCAGAGGGGTTACCTTTAGCAGCCAAGGCCGCCCTGGCTGTTAACGGCTCCCAGGAGAGCTTTGCAATAGCATCCGCCGCGATCTGCACCCTCGTGAGTGTGGCGGTGTTAGCCCGCTTTGCTGCGTGGGTAAGGCGGCAAGGGGCTGGGCGGTAGATTTCGGCCTGCGTCGGAACCGGAGCGGCGGCCGTTAGCGGTTGCTCAGCTGTGTCTCCGTGGGCAAGGTGCGGCTCCAGGAGGGGGGCTCTGCAAATCGCCCTCTCACCAATCAGCTTCGGAAGCCTTTTGGTTAGGTAGCGCGGAGTACACCGAGTCCGCGGCGATGTGGCTTTCTTATCAGAGAGTACGTCGCTGCTGGTGCCTCAGTGCATCACCTTCCGTGACCTCCGCGAGCTCCGCGCCTCCGCGTTACTTAACCAAAGGGCCTGAACACCGAAAGAGCTAGCTTTTTACAATCGAGCGTTGGCCTATTCTCGCAGCTTCAGTCGATTTTTCGATGGGCTTGTAGATTTTCGCTTCGTTGCCCCCCATCCGCCGCCTAAGATGACAGAAGGAACAGCGGAGCTCGCTCGAAAAACTAGGGAGGAACTGTATGGCTGTCGCTCAATTAGCACTCACTACAGGTGGCAGCTCTCTTAAAGTTCCTACCCCTCCCACCGGGGGCGAGATTGCAACTGTAACGTCGCTCGCAGCGTTAGACACAACTGGCCGAGTTGTCTCTGGGATAGAGAAAGCGCTCGACACGACTGCTCAGGCGATAAACTACGCAGTCCCTGCTGCGGCGCACACGGTCTGCTCGTTTCTGCCGGTGCCTGAAGTTGTCAACTCTGCTGTCACAAGCTCTCTTGGATTTGGAACTCGAGTGCTCACCGCCACCGCGAAAGAGTCGCTCCAGGGTGCTGCCTTCGGCGCTACTGCGTGGACACGGGCCCTGCGTCACAGCGTTGCAGTAAACGGCGCAACGGAGGATCTTGAGAAGACCAGCGCAAGCAAGGACTTCCTCGCTCGCTGCATCGCTGAGAGCGCTGAGAAACCAGCCGTTAAAGAGTCGCTTCTCTCGTACCTCGCGCTGCGTTCACAACTAGCAGAGCTGCGAGCCGAGGAATCGCCTGACAGAGGCAAGATCTCACAGCTCGCTCAATCCCTCGCATCGTTTGAGGTGAAGCTGCGAGACTTCCAGGAGTTCCGCGACCTCAAAGCGGCACTCGAAGCGGGACCAAAGTTTGTGGAGGAGCAGTCCAAGCGAATCAATTCGCTGGCCACCGCCAAGGCTGACGAGCTCATCGAGCGGGTTTCGCACTTCTACCAAGAGCACGTTGGGTCGCTTGCGGGAGAGGTAGAGGGTGGCTGGACCCGTCTTGAAACCGAGGAGGAGCGCCGCGCTGCCCGGACGAAGCTGCGCGACCAAATCGCCGCACGGCTGCTAAAAGTCTTTGAATCTGAGCTATCGAGTGAAGAGACCAAGGCTGCCCTCTCGAAGGTGACTCATGACCTGCACGAGGGGTTCGATTGCTACCGCTCGGCTTTCCGGGGGGCAGTGGGCACTGCACTCGGTGTGCTATTCGTGACAGGCGGCTTACGCGGCGCTCTCCAAGCAGCGTGGGACGGCGCATCCTACATCACCGCCGGTGCTGCATCGTGGGTCGGCGACAACCTGGTATCCACGGTGAGCTCATTCACCGGCTGGGTCGGCGAACAGGTCACTACTCGGGCAACCGAGCTGTACGAGTGGGCAAAAGGCTCTATCGTGCACGCAGCCACTGACAACCCGTTAACGAGAGCTGGATCTGCGATTGTTTCGGCCGGAGTCGATGCCGCGACAGCCGTGTCCGATGGAGCACAGCAGCTCGCAGAGTCGCTCATGCCAGCTTCGCCACCCGACCTCTCGCATCCATACTGGACTGGCTCAAGCCGCGTGATGACTGGGGTCGACGAACATTTTAATCCTCTTTTCGGAGAGAGCTGCACCTCCGGATTCCCCTTCACTCCACGTGGTGAAACGTTGATCGGGAACCCAGAGGGAATAGCGCAGTACTTTACAACGCCACCTACGGGCCCGGCGCACCCGGTGGGCGGCGAGAGCGCCACTGACTTCATCATGCGTCGAGTTACGGGAAAGTAGGAGGGAGCCATGACAGCAACAGCGATTCGGTACCCGGAGCAGGCCAGCGAGAAGCAGATCGCCGAGATCCTCGACCTTCTGCTGCAGAGCCCAATTCCTGTCTCCTACCAAGAGGCGCTGATAAACTCGGTTCATTCCATAGACTGCCAGCAGGCAGAAGCTATCTTGCTTGACCTCTCTCGGCTGCTCTTCCAGGAGGTACGCTACGGCAAAGCCAAAGAGGTGTGGATGGAGACCTGGTCGAGAATCGCCGACCAAATCAAAAGCCGGATGGATGCAGAGCTGCTCGCCATCGAGCGAGAGTTCGACGCGATCTTCAGGCTTCGCCGCTAAGAGCCGGGACTCGTCGTGATAGCCGCGCGTGCGCTTCTCTGAGCGACCCACAAACCGGGAAGCCCGTCTGCAGGAGCCGTGATTCGGACTCTGCTCCGTGCGAGACGAGACAGCAGATAGCTCCGAGCTCCTGCGCAACCTCAGCATCGTGAGAGGAGTCCCCAACGACAGCGATCTCGGGGCCATAGGCTCCGAGCTGCGCCGCGAGGGCTCTCCCCTGCTCCACCTTGCCGTGCCCAAACATGTCGGTTGCTCCTTGCACAACTTCAAAGAAGGGGTTTAGCCCGTGCCGTGCTACGGCTGGCTCAAGGATCTCGTGTGCCAGGGCAGATAGGAGCGCCTGCCGCGTCCCACTGCCATGAAAGCTTTCCAGCACCCAGCGCGCATCATCGTGCAGAGGCGGAGGCGCTGGATCGGTGTGGTAGAGGTCGTTCCACCTTTTAGCGAGCTCGTGGAATGAGTGCCTGGAGGGATCAAAACCAGCCTCTTCGTACAGCTTCTGGATAGGATGTTGGTATATCTCGCGGTACCGCTCAACCGTCACCGTCTCATACCCAAGCTCTCCCATGACTCGATTGAACAGCTCAACGTTCGACGGCGTGTCGTTAATGAGGGTCCCGTTCCAGTCCCAGAGGATAAGCTTCATGATCTAGACCGTAGCAAAATCCGATACCGTTGACATCATATGTCGGATCCTGTCCGCATCTGCATCTTTCACAAGGCTCGAATCACGAACCCGCGCCCGGGCACGGCGCCGGCAACGGTTCCCGTTCCGGTTCCGGTTCACAACACCAGCAGAAACCACTGATGATCCACTCTGGGCGGTTCCATCACGAGTTGTCGAGTTTTTTTCGGAGCCGGAACCGGAGCCGTGGCCGTTCCCGTTCTGGGTTGGGCTGCGCCGACGGCACCGAGCACCGCAGTCAAAAAACTTTTCAGCGCTATTTTCCTCTTGGTAGATACAAAAAATAAAATTACCATCCGGTCTGCATGTTCGCTAATCCTTCTCCTGAACCTTCCGACTCCCAAGAGCAACTCCAACAGGTAAATACTCGGGTCGATGACTGGCTAACGAAGCAGCATCACGGCTACGAGCGTGTGCGCGACAAGCATCTAGCGGCTGGTTTCGAGGAGCGCCTTCGCTCGATTTACGGCCTGGATCTCTGGACCTTCGGAGATGTCGAGGTGCGGGTGGCAGAGATGCTGCGGTGCGGGAGAAAGTCCGTTATCGCGCTAATGACGGTGCGCGACGAGGAGGGGCTCGACCTGCTTCCCGACCGTCGGGTCGAAGTGCTCTCGGACTACAAGCTGAACCCTTCACGACCCGGCATCATCCTTGAGATCCTCTCGCACCCGCTTCAGGTGACCCTGGTAGCGCCAGACGGAAACCCGCAGCACGCTCGCTTCGTTCCGATCCTGTGCGACAAGGCGTTTGAGGAGCTGGACCTGCACCGTGCGGTCGCAGTTACCCGCCTTAAGGCTGCTCGCTCTAAAGATGAGAGCTCAGGATATCCTGTCAGCCAGCCCAGCATCCTCGTAAACTTCGTGCTTCGCGAGGTCGCTTCGGCCGTTCGCAATCGGACGATCGAAGCCGGCATGAACCCGGAGAGCCTGACCTGGATTCCAATCCGAGTTGACGACCTGCAAAGCGATAGTCAGGGGGTGTACGACGCGACGGTGTCGCTGGCGGACATAAGTCCCGACAGCTCGTTTGTCCGAGGAATCAAGCAGGAGGTTCACAAGGTAAAGCTCGGCTTTAACCGCTTCTTCGGCACCATCGAGCGGCAGTGGCTCTCGTGGAAGCCTGCATCCCTCTAGCGCTTTACTGTCATGCGTTGAACGGGACTCGCCTCTCCTGGACCGTCCGGGCTATGCGCCCCCACGCCAAAAAGGGTACAATCCGCCTCATGCCGAAAGTTGTGCTCATTGGCTTTATGGGAACCGGGAAAAGCACCGTTGCGAAGGGGCTTGCGACCCTGCTCGGAGCCCCACAAATTGAGATGGACGATCTGACAGTCGCTCGCTCGGGGCTTGAGTCGATTCCGCAGATCTTTGAGAAGCGCGGTGAGCCATTCTTCCGTGACCTTGAGTCAGAGGTTGCGCGCTCGCTGGCTGGAGAGCGCGACGCGGTCATCTCGTCTGGTGGTGGAGTGATCGGACGGCCCGAGAACCTGCAGCACCTCCGCTCTGGAGGAGGTGTTGTCGTGTTCCTACGCTCCTCGTTTGAGACGGTCCAGGGCAGGAACGCCGGGCTCGAGACGCGCCCACTCTTTCGGGATGGCACCAAGGCGAAGCAGCTCTTTGAGGCGAGAGCGCCGGTGTACGAGCAGAGCGCTGACATCACAATTGACACCGACGGCAAAGCGCCGGACCAAGTGTGCGCCGAGATCCTGCTTCGGCTCTCCCCCTCGCCGAAGATCGATAGCTCTGACAATCTGTGCCTCGTCATCGGAGACCCGATCGCCCACAGCCTTTCTCCCCGAATGCACAACGCGGCGTACGCAGCCCTCGGGCTGCCCTTCCTGATGGCTGCCGCGCAGGTGAAAGCAGCGGAGCTTCAGCAAACGATGCGCTCCGTGCGGGCCCTCGGGATTCGCGGACTTGCTGTCACGATGCCGCACAAGGTTGAGATCCTCCCGATGCTCGACGCGATTGAGCCCCTCGCCCGCGCTGTCGGCGCAGTCAATACTGTCAGGAACGACAACGGAGTGCTGACAGGCTTCAACACCGACGTCCTGGGGATCGTCACTCCGCTTGAGCGCTCTGGGCCACTAACCGGGAAACGTGTGGCGCTCCTGGGTGCCGGCGGAGCCGCTCAAGCAGCAGCGCACGGCTGCGCGTCGCGCGGCGCTGCCGTCACGATCTTCAATCGCTCGCCAGAGAAAGCTCGGGCGCTTGCTTCAGCATGCGGCGGCACAGTCAGCGAACTTGGCTCTTCCCCGGACCTGTCGGCGTTCGAGATCATAATCAACACCACGCCAGTTGGCATGGGTGCGCAGAGCGGCGAGTCCCCTATCCCAGCCAGCTCGATCGCGCCTCACCACACCGTCTTTGAAACGATCTACCACCCACGCACGACGCAACTTGTCAAGGATGCAGAGCTGCGGGGCGCCCGGGTGATTCGCGGACTTGAGATGTTTATCGAACAGGGACTCGCGCAATTTGAGATTCACACCGCTGTCAAGGGCGCTCGAAGCGCCATGGAAGATGCTCTAAATTCCGCCTCAGCCTCGTGACCTCCCTTCCCCTTTCGGCTATACTTTCATCTTCACATTTGAGCGTAGCAGAGTGGCGCTGCCACTCATTGCGTCGAGCCTTGAAGGTGTATGAGTTCTTCGCGCGTTAACAACAAGTACTGTCTCCCGATCATAAAGCCAACCCGAGCCGAAGTTCAGCAGGCGATCGAAGCAAACGCCGGCCGCTTCCGCTTCTTCGAGGTGTGGCTCGACTACATCGAAGATATCGATCCTGGATTTGCAGCGTCGCTCGTTGGTCTCTACCCGCACCAGCTCGTGATGGTGTTCCGCCGTCAGAACCTTGAGCCGATGCAGATGCCGGCAAGCCAGCGCAAGGCGATGCTCTCAACGCTCGCCAAGAAGCCGGTCTTCGTTGACTTCGATATCTCCGTCCAGGCGGAGGAGATAGCAGAAGCGCAGGCTGAGCGGCTGGCAATTAAGACCATCCTCTCGTACCACAACTACTCGCTGACCCCCTCCGACAC
The DNA here is from genome assembly GCA_947491545.1 of Deltaproteobacteria bacterium. Lineage (GTDB taxonomy): Bacteria > Bdellovibrionota_C > UBA2361 > UBA2361 > OMII01 > OMII01. The sequence continues at coordinate 44,745 of CANLJX010000002.1, read as the reverse complement.
CGAGCTCCGCTCGATTACCGAGCGGATGAAAGACTGGGGTGCCCACATCCTTAAAATCGCGACCCACTGCAGTATCCAGCGCGATGCCCTGCGGCTCCTCTCGTTGCTGATTGACCTGCGTGAAGGCGGGCACCGCAGCATCGTCCTCGGCATGGGGAAACATGGCGTGATCACCAGGGTTTTCGGCGCCATGTGGGGCAACGAGATGGCTTTCGCACCGGTCGAGCTTGCGAGCCGCTCAGCCCCAGGGCAGCTCACTGTCGACAAACTAGACTCGATTATGCAGGCGCTTGGGTGATAGGCTCCCCGAAATACGGAGGACCCCAGTGGCCGGCAATATCTTTGGCGAACTTTTCAGGATCAGCACATTTGGCGAGTCGCACGGCGGCGCCGTCGGCGTAGTGATTGACGGCTGCCCTCCGGGACTGGCCATCTCACAAGCCGAGGTCCAGGCGGAGCTCGACCGCCGCAAGCCGGGCCAGAGCGACATCACCACCCCGCGCAAGGAAGAGGATACGATTCAGATCCTCAGTGGCGTGTTCGAGGGCGAAACCACCGGAACGCCGATATTGATGCTCGCGCACAACAAAGATGTGCGTTCTGAGGACTACCATCACCTGAAAGAGCTCTACCGCCCTTCGCACGCTGACTTCACCTACCAAGCGAAGTACGGGCGCCGTGACTGGCGCGGCAGCGGGCGAGCATCAGCACGCGAGACGCTGGCGCGCGTAGCTGCTGGTGCAGTCGCGAAGAAGCTCCTCAAGGAGCAGGCAGGTGTAGAGATCGTAAGCTACGTCGAGCAGGTCGGCTCAGTACAGGCGCAAGTTGAGCCCGCGCAAGTGACCATCAAGGATATTGAGTCCAACATCGTGCGCTGCCCCGACCAAGCGGCTGCTGCCCGCATGATTGCGCTGATCCGGGAGGTCCAGGCTGACGGCGACTCAATCGGCGGCATCATCCGCTGTGTTGTCAAAGGCTGCCCGCGCGGGCTCGGCGAGCCGGTCTTCGACAAGCTCCACGCCGACCTCGGGAAAGCGATGCTGAGCATTAACGCCGTTAAGGGCTTCGAGATCGGTCTTGGATTCGGTGCGGTCCACCTTAGGGGCAGCCAACACAACGACCCTTTCATCATCGATGAAGCTGGAGAGGTCTGCGTTCGCTCTAACAACGCAGGCGGAGTGCTAGGGGGCATCGCCTCAGGCGAGACGATCACGTGCCGAGTCGCCTTTAAGCCAGTTGCCACAATCTCAAAGGAGCAGGACACCGTGACGGTACAGGGCTCGCCAACAAAGCTTGCTGCCGCCGGGCGACACGATCCATGCGTCCTGCCGCGAGCCGTGCCGATCGTTGACGCAATGGCAGCGCTCGTCATTTGCGATCATTTCCTCCGACACCGCGCACAGAACGGACATCTGGGAAGCAGCACATGAGAGGCACCTTCAAGCCATTTCGCCCGGAGGATTTCGATTCACTCCTTAAGAGGACCGCGTCGGTTCCTGACACTTACTTTCCGACCGCCCTTGAGCTGCCGAAGACGATGCGAGGATACGCTGAGCTCCAGAAGATATACCGCGCCATATGCCTCGGCGGCCGGCGCTCCGAGACCGTTCACCTTGAGCAGAACCCTTTAGATCCGTACGGCCGCAATGTCTTAAACATTCTCCAGGCCGATTTTGAGGTGGAGCACGCCGTTGCCGCTCACGTGGCCGGCATCGTCGCGCACTCAACATCGGTATGTATTAACAACCGCACCTCCGTTCAAAGTTCTGCCGGTCGTGAGTTCTTCATGCTAGCGGAGGTGCTAGACAGCTCCCTAAAACCCACGCTGCTTGGCCCGGGGCTTATTGAAACGTTCGGGACGGGTCCGGTAGCAACTGTGCTCTACTCCCGGCCAGATGACGACTTAGCCGTCTCAACCCCGATCTTTACTGCGATGTCTTTCAGGGAGATGGCTCGAACAGTTGTGGCCACCCCCCTGCCCGACCTCAAGAAGCTACCCTGCCCAAGCTTTGGCTACATGCTGCTGTGCGAGGCGATTTACGACAGGGTATACTCGTCGCCCCGGAGCTCCGGAGATATGGGTTCTCGCGGCGGACAAGCCCCCCTGCATCACTCTGAGCCGCGGCTCGACCTCTCAGCGCAGGAGAAGCTGCTGGGCATGTCCGCTGAGATGAACGAGATATCAGTCGGAATTCGCAAAATCGACCGGGTTGGAACGAGTTTGACGCCCGGATTCACCGTCGAGTGCGAGGTTGACGGCACCCTCGCGAACTTTGAGGTGTGGTTCTTAAGGAACTACCGCACGGGACAGGCCAGGGGCGTAGCGTTTGAGCGCTAGCACTGTCGAGACCTCCCGTCCTGCAACAATCTGCAAATATTGGCGAACACGGGATCTGCCAAGCTAGCAATATGCTGCTTTTTTTGACTAGCTCGTGGCTGCCATTTAGTCTGGGGCATCATTTTGTGGGGGGGTGTCCATGCAGCCAAACCAACAGCAGCAGCGCCATTTTTCAACTGGTCCGAGCGAGACACGCAGAAGTGTGTTTCAGAGAAGCCCTCAGGAGGTTGCGGAATTAGCTGAAGCCCGCACGCTGTACCACGAATTTGCCGGAAAGTCTGATAACCGCTCGCGGCTGATGCGGGACATCATGGACCCCCAGAACGGCATCGACCTAAATCCCCACAACAAGCTTGAGAAGGTCATCATCGACCTGCGTGACTCCTCTTTGATGCAGAGGCTTAAGTTTGTAAATCAGCTCTCAACAGGCTCATGGGCGTACCATGACGCGACCCATTCACGCTTCGGTCACGTGCTTGGCGTTGCAGACCTCACAGCGAAAATCCTCAACTACATGGGCCGCCATGCATCAGAGCCCGTCAAAAAGCAGCTTGAAGAGTACGGTCCTGCGGTCGTCGCTTTCGGGCTGACGCACGATCTGGGGCACATCGCCCCAGGCTCACACATCGCCCAGCGCGTGTGGTTTCCTCAAGAGAAAGATATGCACGAGGAGATCTCCCACCGGCTGCTCCGCGAGGACCCAGGATTCCGCCTAGAGCTTGAGATGGCTATCTCTCCTGAGGGCGCTCGCAAGCTTGACCTCATCGTCGCTGAATCTCCCCTCGTGCCAAAGTGGACATGGCAGCTCATCACCTCCGGCGGCTGGAACACTGACCGGGGCGATTGGGTGTCGCGCGATGGCCATTTCTGCGGCGTCAATTACGGCATGTATGACCTTCCAATCATAACCAAGAACTTGACCATCACCGACAACGGCGAGCTTGGAATTAGAGAGCCCGGCGTCACTGCGCTCGAGAGCTTCTTTACGGCCCGCGCAAGCATGTACCGCAACGTGTACGGGCACAAGGTCGCCAAGATCGGCGAGATGATGCACGTTGCTCTCGGGCGGCGTGCGCGCGAGCTCTTCGCCGCGAACAAGCCAATCTATGCCGACGAGACGATGCAGGCAGTTCTTTCAGCGAAGAGCTCCTCTGAGCTTCCCTTGGCAACGATGCTCGACATGGTTGAGTACTGGTGGTCCAGTCACGTGAGCCAATGGGCAAAGTCAGACGACCTGACCCTTAGCGAATTATCAAAGAGAATACTGGTGCGTCAGCCATTCAAGCACTACGAACCGGAGGCCACCTCGGACGCCATTCTGCGTAGGCTCGTCGAGACATCGGGCCTGGACCCAGACTACTTCTTTGTGCAGATGCGTGGCTCAGAAGTGAAGCTGCGTGAGGACCTGAACAAAGCCTTCAAGGTCGTATTGGGCGACGGAACAGAGAAGCCACTGACCGACTACAGCAAGCTCATGAGCGCCCTCTCAGAAATTGAGAAGTTCCAGAGCGAGCCCTACGTTGCTGCGCCGATGGATGTGTACAAGTTCTTCAAGCCTCAGTAGCGGCGGCTTTTCAGGACCAGCTCTGGAAAGCAACGACAGACCTACTCCCATTGCTTTCGAGCAGTCGATCAACCCGACGCTGATTCAAGTGGACTAATTACTTTGAGCGTTGTCGGCTTTCTCTTCGGAGCCGGGACCGGTGCCGGATCCGTTCCCGGCACCCGGTGCGCGGCGATGAATGGTGCGGCCGAGTTCTGGCAGCGGCATGCCATCACACCAGGGAAGAGTCGAGCAGTAAGCGGGATTCTGTTTCGATGGCCATTCATCTGGGCCAGCCGTTGCCGACTGGCTCAAGCGACGCTACCCGAAGGCCCGGCGCGAGCCGCGCCGCCTGCGTTGCCGCAGGGAGCCTTCCTATTCGGTCTTGCTTCAGCTGGGGTTTACCAAGCCACGGAGTCACCCCCGTGCTGGTGAGCTTTTACCTCACCGTTTCACCGATTCCCGCCCCTTTTCAGGAGCAGGCCGTCTTCTTTTCTGTGGCACTTTCCGCCGGTCACCCGGCGCCGCCGTTAGCGGCCAACCCGCCCTATGAAGTCCCGACTTTCCTCTCAGGGTTGCCCCCAAGCGACCATCCGCTCAACTCCTCCCTGCTGGGAGGGCGCTACTCTGCCGGAAGCTTAAGAAACCGGCTGCAGCCCGGGCACTTTACCACATCTCCACGAGAAATCTGCACCACCACCTGTGGCCCCAATTTCATGTGACATCCCGCACAGCTATCACGGTTGAGCACATCCACGACTGGGTTCGAAGGGAAGCGGTCCTTAATACGGTTGTAGGTCGTAAGAACTGTTCCTGCTCCAATAGCCTGCGCGTGTGTCGTGCGCTCGGCTGTGTACTCCTGGAGCTTGGCCTCAATTCCCTGCAGGGTCTCCACCGCATCACGCTCGAACGCAGCCCCCTCTTCGTGCAGCCCTTTGGTGACCGCATCGATCTCAGCCATATCCTTCTCAAGGATCTCAATCTCTCGCATGAGCTGGAGCAGTAGCTCCTCACGCTGACCAACCTGCTTCGAAACGAAATCGAGCTCCCGCTCTGCCGCCTGCTGCAGCTTGTAGTTGTTGAGTGTGCTAAGCGCTCTGCGGCGATCATTAATCCTGTCGCGCTCAACCTTGATCGCTTTCTCCTCGCGCGTGTTGAGAAGTTTCTTCTCATCGAGCAGCTTGGCGCGCGCGCCACGCTTCATGGCCTGAGCATCAAGCGCCTGCTTGCGCTTCACTCGCTCGGCTTCGAGGCTCTTCTTGTGGGCATTCAGCAACGCTATCTGGACATCGACCCTGCCGAGCTCAATAAGGGAAGCGAGTGCGGAGGGTTTCGGGGCTTCGGTCATGGGGCCTCTTTTTCTGGGGATTTCATCTAATTAGTTCACCATGTTCTACCACTACGCTGCGCTACCACAACCCTGAATCGAGTTGGAGGCGGGCCGCACGGGTCATAACTGTTGCACCCGCAGCAAGGGAGGGGTAAATACCTCCCGCATCCTGCGATGGCCCTATAGCTCAGTTGGTTAGAGCGGCCGCGTCTCTCTCACTCCGGGGGTTTCGCCTCCGGCGAAAGAGCCGCCCGCTGATAGAGCGCGCCATTGGTGGAAGAAGGTTTTCTGGTTTCCTCGTATGGCCCTATAGCTCAGTTGGTTAGAGCGGCCGCGTCTCTGTCCCTCCGGGGGTTTCGCCTCCGGCGAAAGAGCCGTCCGCTGATAGAGCGCGCCATTGGTGGAAGAAGGTTTTCTGGTTTCCTCGTAAGGCCCTATAGCTCAGTTGGTTAGAGCGGCCGGCTCATAACCGGTAGGTCCCTGGTTCAAGTCCAGGTGGGGCCACTCCAAGTAATCCCCCATAATGCCGCTTCTGGACTTGAACCAGGGAGCTTCCGCTCAGAACGCGAGCTAGCGAGCGTTCTGCGAGTGAGCGACGCGAAGGACGCCACAGCGTCCGGAGCTTGGAGCGAACACAAGATCCGGGTTCAAGTCCAGGTGGGGCCACTCCAAGTAATCCCCCATAATGCCGCTTCTGGACTTGAACCAGGGAGCGTTCTCATCGAAGCGGGGCACGGCACTCCTCTTCTTCGTCCTTATCCTCCTCTTTCTCCTGCACCTGCACTGCCTCCTGCTCATAATCCCGAGGATTTCCGGGGCCCTTTAGCGCTGAGCTAGCAGGATTAAGACCAGGAATCGGGTGCAAGTGCAGGAGGAGGAGACGGATGAAGAGAAAACTTATGCTAGCGAGCGTTCTCATCGAAGCGGGGCACGGCACTCCTCTTCTTCGTCCTAATCCTCCTCTTTCTCCTGCACCTGCACTGCCTCCTGCTCATAATCCCAAAATTTCCGGGACCCTTTAGCGCCGAGGTAGCAGGATTAAGACCAGGAATCTGGTGCAAGTGCAGGAGGAGGAGAAAGATTAGGAGACGACTCGCAAAAAGGTGTCCGTCCCCTTTTTTGCGCTGCTACCTCACCTGCGTTCCTGGCGCAGCCGAGAGCACGAAGTTGAGGATGCTCGGCACCTGCAGGTTTGTGTTCTGGCTTGCGAAGGGCTGGTACTCGACGCAATCAACTGGACCCGAGCGAACGAGCGCCACGAGACCGTAGCTGCCACCAGCCTGAAGCAGAATTGGCCCGCCCGAATCACCGCCGCAGGTGTCCCCGCTTCCGTCGCTAATGGTTGAGATCGAGAAGTCCGACACCGAAGTCACGTCAAGGTACGTCGCCTTGAGAGCATCCTCACCTTCGATGAATCGGTCCTCCCAGAGGAGCCCGTCTTGATCGAGCCCAAAGCCGTACGCCACCACCTGATTCCCCTCCTCAACTGGCACCGACTGAATGATTGGAACCGTCGAGACCGGCGCCGCCGAGCCGAGCGTCAGCACAGCGAGATCGTACATGCTGTCCAGAGAGAATGGGTCGTACTGCGGATGGATCTGAACACGTTGAACGGCCGCGATAAAGGTCGGCGTTTCGACATTCACCTGACCGGGAGCATCGACGCAGTGCGCGGCAGTAATGACGTGCCGAGTTGTAATAAAACTGCCGGTGCAGTTGAACTGCCCGCGCACCACCGCCACGAGCGCACTCGGCGGCGAGCTGCAACCTTCTCCGCCTGCGATCTTGAGCGCCGAGCAGGGGCCAGTGTCGTTGTTCCCGCCACCGCCATCTCCCCCACCTCCACATGAAACGAGAACAACCGCTGCAAGACACGAGAAGAAGGGTGTAGTTATTCGTGTAAACATGCGGGCGAGCCTAGCCCAGCACGGGCTTGTGGTCTATCCACCCGGGGCACGTTGAATTGCCCCCAGCCGCGTGGTACCTGTATGCATCCAACCGCCCCGGAAAGAGGGGCTTTTTGCAAGGTCCTCCATGGGATTCACCTGCGGCATCGTCGGGCTGCCAAACGTCGGCAAGTCCACTATTTTCAACGCCCTCACCTCGGCTAAAGCAGCCGCGGCGAACTTCCCTTTCTGCACCATCGAGCCGAACACGGGTGCAGTTCCCGTTCCAGACCCACGCCTCGATGTACTGACCAAGATAGCAGGCTCAGCCAAGATCATCCCTGCCCAGATTACCTTCGTCGACATCGCGGGCCTGATTCGCGGCGCATCGAAAGGTGAAGGTCTTGGCAACCAGTTTCTCGGCCACATCCGCAGCGTGGACGCCATCGCTCACGTGGTGCGCTGCTTTGACGATGAGAACATCGTGCACGTTGATGGCTCAGTGAACCCACGCCGCGACGTTGAGACGATCGACACAGAGCTGATCCTCTCTGACTACGACGCAATCCAGAAGCTGCGCGTGAAGGTAGAGAAACCAGCCAAGACCGGCGACAAAGCTGCCAAGGCTAAGCTCGCTATCATCGAGCCGCTTGAGAGCTGGCTCGCGCAGGGTAAGCCTGCGCGCACGTTTATCTCGTCGGGCCAGGCAACTGGCACGCCAGAGGACCTGCACGAAGTGACGAACAGCCTGCTCACCTCAAAGCCCGTTCTCTTCGTGGCGAACGTGCCGGAGAGCGAGCTGCTGCACATCCCCGACCCAAGTGGCTCTCTTCCAGTTGATCTGCTTGCCGCCTACGCCAAGGAAACAAGCTCATCGCTCGTCACGATATCAGGGAAAGTTGAGTCAGAGATCGCCGAGCTAAACCCTGAAGAGCGCCGCGAGTTCCTCGCCTCCCTCGGAGTTGAGCAGTCAGGCCTGGATCGGCTTACGGTAGCAGGCTACCTACTGCTCGATCTGATCACGTTCTTCACCGTCGGCCCGAAGGAGTGCCACGCCTGGACCGCGCAGAAAGGAAGCACCGCTCCGCAGTGCGCCGGAAAGATCCACTCCGACTTCGAGCGCGGCTTCATCCGTGCAGAGGTGATCGGCTACGACGACTACGTCTCAGCCGGAAGCGAAGTGAAGGCGAAGGAAGCCGGGAAGATGCGCACGGAGGGCAAGGAGTACCTGATGCGCGATGGGGATATCGTGCACTTCCGCTTTAACGTTTAGGCGGGGCGAGAAGCGAACGGCTCTGCTCGTTAGAGGACACGTTTTGTCCCATCATAGCTCAAGGTCCACCCGGTGGGCTCCCCCCTACTCTTTCTCTTTATCCTTCTCCTGCACCTGCACCAAATTCCTCATTCTTAATCCGGCTACCTCGATGCCAATCTCCTAGGCAAGGCGGAGACATTGCTCGATTACGAGCAGGAGTCAGTGAAAGTGCAGGAGGAAGAGCAGGATTAGGATAAAGATAAAGAAGGGAGCAGCAAAAAAGGTTCCCTTACCTTTTTGCGTTCCCGGAGCCGTTCCCGTTCCCGGTGCCGAATCCCCCGGGGTGCAGGGGCGTCCTCCCCTGCCCGTCTTGCAAATCCTGCCGAAGGCAGGGTTGCAGAGGGAGCGAACGTGAGCCGAGCAGGGATCGAACCTGCGACCTACTAGTTAAAAGCCAGTTGCTCTACCGACTGAGCTATCGGCCCTCACGGGACTTTGCGCCCTGAAGATGCCCCAAAAACGGGCTCATCAAAAGAGCACTCCTAGTATAGGTAAAACTGGACAGGATGTCATCTGCAGCCCGCGTGGCAGCCTATACACCACCGAAAAGCCCGACAAACCGCTCTACCAGGGTGTCATCTGAAGCTCCGTCGTTGAGGAGCACCCGGCAAGCCGCACTGGGCTCAAAGTTGCGCGCTATCGTTGCCGCATACTCGGGACCAACCCAGTCGCTACGCGTCTTAAGACGCTCCTCGATGACCCCGTCAGGCGCTGTGACGCACACGAACTCAATCGTTGGGTGAGCGGCTTTGAGCATCTTCCGGTGGCGCTCCTTGTAGGCTGCTTGGATGAAGATCGTCGGCTTTCCTGCGCTGATTCGCTGCGAAATAAGATCACGCACAACCTCGAAAAACTCGTCGCGCATCTCTTCCGTAAAGGATCGCCTCTCGGCGATGGCCTGTCGCATCGCCGGAGTAAGATGTTCGTCCAGATTACAACACTCGTATCCGAGCCGCGCGGCGAGGAGTGCGCCGCAGTAGCTCTTTCCTGACCCCGCAAGACCGAAGAGGAACACCATCGGCGGAAGGGCGCTGCGAGGAGAGCCGGGCTGAGAGTTTGGAAGCTCGGGCGGGCGAAGCATAGGCAACGTGTTAGCTGTCGGAGAAGATAGTGGCACCCTGCCGGGGAATTGTCTAACCACCAAGCGTTGGCTGGCTCATAGCCTATGGAAACAACGGGGTGCGCCGATTCCCCCAGCGGAGCTCCCCCGCGCTGCGCGTCAGGCATTCATGCCTACGCTGCGGGGCAGTTCTCACACGAGAGCCGAAACGAGAGCAGATCCTCTGACATGATATTGAGGGTAGTTCTTCCCGAGAAACGCGCGCGCTGTCCCGGCTCAATCGTTTTTGGACCAGAGAGCGGAAACGTGCTGCCACGCACCACTCCTTCAACTACAACGAGGCGCGCGGCCTCCGGTCCTACGTTCTCTACGTCTACTGCGACGGACTCAATGCGGGTGCTTGAGCCCTCTGCCCAGGTCTTGGCGGGTGCGCCGGAAACCCTAATCACCGCACTCGGCTTCTGCTCAACTGGGCGGTCAAAGACCCCTAGCATCTGCACCGGAATCAAGAAGAGAACGATCACCAGCAGCACGGCAAGCCAGGCGCCGTGCTCTTCAAGCCAGGGCGGAAGGCTCAAGCCCGTGTTGCGTTTGTGGCGACCAAGCCCCACCGAGAGAGGATCTCGCCCAGGGGCTCCGCGTGATGGTCGGTCTTGCTTCGTCATGAGGGATTGATTTGACGAGACAGCAATAGCCCGAAGGCACTCCGGACCGCAACGTGGTCCGTGGCAAACGCTGCTTGACCCTATCGGACCACGTACCAAAAGTGCGTGTATTCGGGCGGATCTCAGGGGGATCGGGGCCGGCGCCGGGACCGCTCCCGGTGCCGGTGCTGGGTAAATCTTTACGGGAACCTAGGAGGTCAGGTGGTTTGTAAAAAGGTCCGGAATCTGGAATACTTGGCTCGCGAGAGCACCCTTCATGAAGCCCAAGAGCCTAATTAAAATTCTGCTTAGCGCTGTGATGCTCGGGCTGGTGTTCTACTCCGCAGAGAAGCGCAACCTGCTCGAAACCTTCAAGACAATCAGCCTCAGCACAGTTCTCGTAGTGGTGGTCGGATACACCGTGGGCCAGCTCATGAGCTCGGTTAAGTGGTGGACGATCGCTCGCTCAGGCGGCATCGACGTCTCTTACCCTGCTGCCCTCAAGGCCTACTTCATCGGCATGTTCGTCAACTGCTTCGGTCTCGGCATGGTCGGTGGTGACGCGGTGCGAGGACTCCTGATCGCCCAGGGGCAGCCGAAGAAGACTGAGGGCGTTGCCTCGGTAGTTGCAGACCGGATTCATGGCCTAACCGTTCTTGGAATTATCGCTCTTATCACCTCGATGACGCTCGGCAACGACCGGGTTCAGTGGCAGCTCATCTCGGGGCTCTTCACGCTCGTGATCGGATTCATCGCGGCTTGGATCATAGGTCCGTGGGTCTTGACCCACCTGCCAGGAATCCGCAGCACTAGGGTCGCAAACAAGCTGCGCCAGGTCGCCGCTATTTTCCCGCGTGACCCGAAGACCCTCGCTATCATCACAGCTATCTCGGTTGTCTTTCACTCGCTCCAGATCTCGCTTCACGCCGTTATGGCGAGCGGCTTAGGGGTCTCAATCCCGCTTACAACCCTCTTCGTTGTCGTGCCTTTTGTGAATATCGCCAGCAGCCTTCCAATTAGCTGGAACGGCCTCGGCGTGCGGGAGGGGTCGTACAAGAGCTTCTTCGTAACTTCCGCCCCTGCCCTGATGACATCAGAGCAGGCGATTGCCTTCGGGGCGCTATGGCTCCTGGCTGTCATGATCACCAGTGCAATCGGCGGGATTGTAGCCTTCGTCTCAGGAGACCTCTCGTCGCTCAAGCGGTCGGGTTCGCTCGACGCGACTCCTTCAACGCCTGACCAGTCGATGGCTCGGGCTGTCCAGGCTAATTAGCGAAAAAGGTGCCCCTCCCGGTCCGTAAAAAATCTGCCGAGATAACATTCCTCATCTTTATCCCAATCCTCCTCTTCCTCCTGCACCTGCACCGGTTCCTGCTCATAATCAGAACAATTCCGCGGATTGGCTACGATATTCGCGTCGGAAGACCCGGATGAGGACGAGGAATCCAGTGCAAGTGCCGGAGAATGAGAAGGAGGAAGACGAGGAGAAGGTTGAGGAAAAGAGCGGTCGGCTATGAACTCGTCAGTAGGGAAGGCGCGAAAAGGTATCCGTCCCTTTTTCGCGCCTTGCGCATTCCCCTCGTTCACGGGATTTTTAGCCCGTAATCCGCTTGGAGGGTTTATGGCAGAGATTAAATCAGTCGGTGTTGTTGGTGCTGGACAGATGGGCGCAGGGATCGCTCAGGTGCTCGCAACGGCGGGACACCGCACGCTGCTCTTCGACGCATCAGCGCCAGCCCTCGAGAAAGGCTTGGCAGGAATCCACTCCCGCCTCGGTCAGGCGGTTGAGAAGGGAAAGATGGATGCGGCGACGAGCGAGCGAGCAAAGCAGCACCTCTCGGCCGCAGGCTCTCTTAGGGACTTCGCCTCATGCGACCTCATCATTGAAGCTATCATCGAGCAGTTTGAGCCAAAGGCCGCGCTCTTCCGCGAGGTGGACAAGATCCTCAGGCCGGACGCAATTCTGGCGAGCAACACATCCTCGATCTCAATCACTCGGATGGCCGCAGTGACCTCGCGCCCCGACAAGTTCCTGGGAGTTCACTTCATGAATCCAGTTCCCGTGATGCAGCTCGTAGAGCTTATTCGGGGGCTTCAGACAAGTGACGACACCTACAAGGCCATCCTGGCCCTGTGCGCCTCCATCAAGAAGACCACCGTGCTCGCGCTCGATGGCCCAGGCTTCATCGTGAACCGGATCCTCTGTCCGATGATCAACGAGGCTATCTTCTTGGTTCAGGAGGGTGTGGCGCCGACCGACATCGACAACGCCATGAAGCTCGGAACGAACCACCCGATGGGACCGCTCACGCTGGCAGACTTCGTCGGGCTAGACACCCTGCTCTACATCTTGCAGCTCCTTCACAGGGAACTGGGCGAGGACAAGTACCGGCCGTGTCCGCTGCTGGTGAAGTACGTTGAGGCCGGCTGGCACGGAAAGAAGTCCGGAAGAGGCTTTTACTCTTACTGAGCCCAACAGATTCGCTGCGGGCGGCTGTAACGCCTCTCGGCCTGCACTTGCATCGCCACAAGCCTAACGATTGCCTCTTCTTTAAGCGGCGACTCAACTTCTCGCGACACCTCAAGTGCTGCGCGAACGAATGCGTCTTGCCACTCAGTCAGCCCGTAGTTGGGAGCTGACACAATCTCAAGAAAGATCCCGTGAATGTACTCTCGGCTGTTCATGAGCCTCCGTCGAACGGTGCGAAGAGTAGCAGCCTCACCGCCTAAACTCTACAGCCACGCCTCATTTTATTAATCCCTCCTGATACTGATCACGTCTTGACCCACAGCACCACATCGAGGGCGAGACTTGCGTCATTACATCTACTCGCGTGAGGCACTACGGTGCCCGCATGCGCATTGCCCCTGTCATCCTCTCCGTTGCAACACTGTTCGCGGCGCTCGTCGCCTTCGGGGGCGCGCCGGGTCCGGCGTGCAAGGTGGCGCGCATCCTCTTTCCGATCCTGCTCGTCCTTTTCCTGGGATCACTTACCGCTCCGCGCTTTAGGCCGCACGGATAAAATCGATCTTACGCTGTGCCGGCTCATAGACGATCGGCTATCGCAAACCGAAGATGCTGCAAAAAGTGCTCATTCAAGAGCTACAGGAGAGGAATTATGCCAAGCAAGAAGAAACCCGCACAGAAGATAGCGCCATCGCCAAGCATGCCATCGCCAAAGGAGAAGTCACCACCAGCGCGTTCGCCGTTTACTCCGAAGAAGTCCAAGAGCTGCTAGGGTCGCAGGAAAAAGGGGACGGACACTTTTCCCATCTTTATCCTAATCTTCCTCTTCCTCCTGCACCTGCACTGACTCCTGCTCCCAATCAGCAAGTCACTGGTTCGCCGACGATTTTGGTATCGCGATACCTGGATGAGGACGGGGAATTCATTGCAAGTGCAGGAGAAGGAGAAGGACGAAGACCAGGAAACGCATTAGAAGAAGAGCACCCCGCTGGACAAAGTGTCTGTCCCCTTTCTCCCATCTTCATCCTAATCCTCCTCTTCCTCCTGCACCTGCACCGACTCCTGCTCATACCCAGGAAGCCTCGCTGGAACGCCGACGATGCTGGTGTCGCGATACCCGGATGATGACGAGGAATTGAGTGCAAGTGCAGGAGAAGGAGAAAGACTAGGACAAGGAGGAGGAGGAGGAGCACGGCCGGCTAGCAACTCCTTCGGGACATAGCACCTTTTATACAAAGCATGTCCGTCCCCTTTTTTCCGCCTAGGCGCTACCCAACGCTCGGGCTCTCTTCAGAAGCAGCCGGCGACGGCGCGTGGTGGGCTGACTCATGAATAGAGTCGATAATATCCTCGAACAGGACCGTCATCGACTGTTCGCAGCGATTCTCGTCGAGCAAGTTGCGATCGATCGCCTTGAGCGCCTCGGCTTCCCCGAGCACCTCAAGGAGCCCGCGCACGACCTCGTACGAAGAGCGCTCGTAGCTCTCCACAATCCGCATCACTCCGATAACCGCCGCATCTAAGACACTCTCATCTCCCCTGCGTTCTGTTAGCTCCGCCGCCTCGCGCATCAATCCCTCGACCATACGGCATCGCTGCCCGGCGAGCTTCTCGTGAAGCTGGGTCGCCACAATATCTAAGCGCTCGATGTGGTTCTCCGTCTCTTCGAGGTGCTGCGTCAGGAGGGACTTCAGCTCAGAGCTCGCCACGCCCTCTATCAGCCTAGGCAGCGCCTTTGTGAGGTGAGTCTCGGCACCGTACAGGACACGGAGCTGTTCAAGAAGGAGTGAATACAGTGTTAAGAAAGCCATGGACTCCTCAGATGTGCATACGCCAATGGTGCATCTCTCAGATTAAGAGAGACCACCCACGATGTCATACAGCAGTCCGCTTCGCCTGTGCATGACAGTCATCACGGAATTAGCCGTGCCTAGGAGTTTGCCGCGATCTCGGTCACGATGCTTTGGCCAGCGCCAGGATGAAAACTGCTGATCTCATCCACCAGCTCTTCGAAGTTAATCGGCTTGGTGAACACCGTGCACGGGGCGAAATCGCCGATCTGCTTCTCTATGTAGTCGCGCGAGAAGCCAGAGATGAAGAGCACTTTCGAGTCAGGCCGCACTCGCCTTAGCTCTCGCGCTAAATCGAGCGAAGAGCGCTCTCCGAGAGCATTCCAGTCGGCCAGCAGCACATCGGGCTTCGATTTTCGGACCTCTTCGACTGCATCCGCAGTGTCAGCAACGGTTATTGAGGATATCCCCTGCTGATCAAGCAGCGAGCTCATTGCGAGCGCGGAGCAGGCATCGTCTTCAAGAATTAGAGCGCGTATCATTCTGGAATTTTACCTCGCCAAGAGCTACTACGAAGGCCCGATGACAAAACCATCGAAGCCCTTCTCGCATCTAGCAGCCTCGGGACGAGCCTCCACTGATATGGGTCATGCGACCCATCCTTGGTACCACACCACACAACAAGAGAGCGAACAGCTTCTGGCGTTTTACTGGCCGGACATGAAACTCCCCAGGTGGTGAAGCTTCTTGCGAATCAACTGAACTCACTCTAAGCTCCTGACAAGGCTCATCGTACTGATCTGCGAAGATACTCGCAGCCCGTTCCACTTTAGGGCTTGCACTCTCAGCCACAACCCTACAACCTTGTTCTACAGTGCATGAGGTTCTGAAAACATCCCGGTCCGGCGCGAGCGAGCGCGGCGTTGCAATCCTAATGGTGATCCTGATGATCGCTATCGGCTTGACGATCCTGGTCGCGCTCGGAGACTCAACGTACATCGCTATGCGGCTCAACAGCGCTGCCGAGCGGCGAGTGAAGGCTGAGTACATCCTCAAATCAGCCGTGAATGTTGCAGCCGTGCTGATCGAGAACGACAAGAATTCGCAGGAAGACCCGCTCACCGATGACTGGATGAAGTTTCAGCAGGGTCTTGAGGCTCCAGGCGCCATGCTCGGCATCGACGAACCGAACGTGCGAGTGTCGCTCTTGATCGCTTCTGAGCAGGGGAAGATTCCCCTCCTCCAACTTAAGGACACTGGCGCCCAGGGAAATCCCTCGACCAACGTGCAGAAGTGGGCTCCGGTTCTCTTGCGGCTGATGAAGAACTTAGGGGTCGGCAACTCTACTGCGGATGGGCCTCCGGTTGTGCCTGAGCAGCTTGTGGCAAACCTCGTCGACTACCTCGATACCAACAAGGATGCCTTCTCGTACCAGAGCCCGTCAGGAGAGAGCTTTCAGGGCACCGAGAACACTCTTTCGGAAGAAGAAGAGCTGCGAAACGAAGGAAAAATCGAGTCGGTCGCCAGTGAGCTCTCGGCTGTACCTGGGTTTACCCCCGACGTGATCCAGAAGATCCTCCCGTACGTCTCGATCTCAAACTTTGCAGCGGTAAACATAAACGCTGCCCCTGAGCAGGTCCTGATGGCGCTGGATGCCTCAATGACGCAGCAGCTTGCCGCGCAGATTATTCAGCAGCGCGAGCAGCAGCCGTTCACCACTGGGCTGGTGTCAGAGCTGACCGCTATCGTCGGAGGCTCCATCGCTGGCAACCTTACGAGTGCCTCAGGCTCAGGCGGAAACAAGGTCACCCATTCCGGAAACATCTTCGAGGTCATCGCAAAGGTCGACTACGGAAACGCGACCTTTATGGCGAGCGCGACGCTCAACAAGTCAGGCGGCCGCGCTGGAGGAGGTGGCGGGCCGAAGATTGAGTCGTTGTTGATTTACTGAGCGGCTGCGGCTGCGAGAGGAGGGCTCTGCAAATCACCCGTTCACCAATGAGCTTCGGAGCTTTTTGGTTAGGTAACGCGGAGGCGCGGAAGACGCGGAGTCTGCCGCCATGGTGCTTTCTTATCAGAGAATATGTCGCTGCTGGCGCCTCGGTGAATCACTTTCCGTGACCTCCGCGAGTTCCGCGCCTCCGCGTTACTTAACTAAAAGGCTTTAAACACCGAGAGAGCTCGCTCTTCACAATCGACCGTGAGCGTAACCTCCCAGCTTCAGTCGATACCGGCAGCTTCTGGTTTAATAACGCGGAGGCGCGGATTCATGTTCTAAATGGCGCCGAGCCAGTCCTCGCCTTGCCCGGGCACGGCACCAGGAACGGCACCAGCTCCGGGTGCGGCTGCGGCTGCGAGGCGACTGGAAGAAATCTTCGCCGTTTACGTGCACGCGCACGTTCACGGGGCCGTAAGTTTATGGTAAAGCGATAAAAAGCATGGAAATCAGGTGGTTACTTGGTGATGGGGATAATGTCCCCTACTTTGACAATCATCTCAGAGACATATAAGCTCGTCCGGCATTTCTGAGAGGAAGTTTCTATGGCTCGTCGTTGCGCAATTTCAGGGGTTTCACACCAAAACGGTCACCGCGTTAGCCACGCTAACAACAAGACCAACCACAAGTTCGAGTCGAACCTGCAGTCGAAGCGCCTCTTCGTGCCGGAGCTCGGCAAGTACGTCCGCGTTCGTGTTTCGACCCGCGTTCTTCGTACCATCGACAAGATCGGTTTCGCAGGCGCCCTCAAGAAGGCTGGCCTGACGTTGGCTGACGTTACTAAGTAACGATTCCTTCCCTCTTTCTATTGCAGCTTCCAAGAACAGGCGCGAGAACGGGGAATTAAAACAAAGAGAGCGGCGAGAACGACGAGGGGAATAGCCCTATATCTCCCCCTCTGTACCCTCGCCGCCCTCTTTGTAAATAAATCCCTCAGCAACAACGGTTACCCTTACGTGCACGTGCGCGACACAAAGGTCGCAGCTGCCAAGAAGAGGCGCGAGAACGCGGAATAAAAACAAACAGAACAGCAAGAACAACTACGGGGAATACTACTTCCCTTACCCCTCTCTGATCTCGCCGCTCTCTTTGTAGATAAATACCCGATACAACGCAGACTCGCTCAAGCTGGTCTAGATTTAATTCTTCGCGGGGCTTTCGGAACCGGAGCCGGTGCCGTTCCCGTTGCCAGGGTGCGGGATGCGGGGTGCGAGTGAAACAGCACAGCCGCGGGGGCTAATGCATCGCTCCTTTCCGCTGGGCGTTGAGCTTCTCGGCTGAGAGCCTCACGGCTTCCCACCCTGTCAGGATCGCCTGTCCGCTGTCGACACTGTCCTTCTCGACAGCGACACGGAGTGCTTTGTAATCGAGGATCCCCAAGCGCTGTGTGCAGGGGACAAAGATCTCGCTGCACGAGCGGCATTGTACCACCACCACAATTCCTTCGTAGGTCACCTTGGTGAACTCTGTCGAGAAATTCTGGTCATCCGACCCGATAGTGCCGCAACACGGGCAGGTGATTGTGTCGACGAAGGTCTCTGCCAGCCCTTTCAGCCTAAATTTAAGTGCCATCTCTCTACGCTCTCCTTGCGCGCTTGGTAGCCTTTCGAAGCGTTACTTCAGATCCGTTCCTGTCAAATAAAACTTCATCCACCGCGCTCGACATGAGCGCCAATCCGCGCCCAGAGCACGAGACGTCCTGAGGGCCGCGACGAGCCTGCGCGCCCTGCAGATTGAGAAATCCTTGCCCTTCATCCTTAATTCGGATTTCGAGCACTCCACCGTCGTACGAAACACCCACAAAGATCGAGCGCTCGGAGTATGCTGGATCGAGCAGCCTCTCGCGGCGCACCGCTGCGAAGCGGTCCTCGCCGTTTGCCTGAAACTCCTCCTTCCACGCCGATTCAAGCCCCAAGTTGCCGTGTTCTAGAGCGTTGAGCACTGCTTCCTGCACGGCAAGCCGCACTTTGATCGCCTCGTTTTGGTCGAGCGCGCCAACGGCTTGCAGCCGGCCGACTATAGGAAGGGGCACGGTGTCGAGCTCGATCACATCCTTGCAGGAGAATCGCATTTCGGTGCGCTCGCTCGTCACGAACGCGTACGAGAGCCGCTCCCGCTCGTCGTTGCGCCGCGAGCAGACGACCTGCTGGACGACTCGCTCAAGCCACATAAAATCAACTGGGCGAGCCAAAAGGTCGGTGGCGCCGCTGCGGAAGAACGTCAGGGCATCGTCGTACGAGGCCTCGTTGCTCACGGCGATGATGGCTTGTGTCGGATGCTTCCTGAGCACATCCGTGAGCACTTGCAGCGCATCGACGCCCGGCATCTCTACATCGGCGATCACGATGTCGTACGGTGTACGATCGAGCACCGAGCCGAGCATGCGGGAGTCTTGGAGGACGTCGTACTGCCAGCCTCTGCGCTGGAAGAAGCTTCCAAACACCTCGCGGCTGCGGTCATCTCCGTCAGCTAGCAAAATGCTCGGGGGTGTCGACGCAACGCTCATGGGCTATCTGCTCCGCTTCTCCTCCATTCAGCTCACTGCAACTTCGCTCCTTGCTCTCTCCTTCTCGCCGCTACCGATCCTTGTCTTCCGGCAGCAGCTTGTCGAGCATCAGCAGCTCGAAGGTCTCTTTCACAAATCCACTGAGGGGCTTCACCATCAGCACTCCATTCTCGGCCTTGAGGCGCTTGTAGCACATGAGCACCTTGCCGATTCCGTAGCTGTTAATGATCTGTGTGCTTGAGAGGTCGAGCACGATTGTGCGTGTCCCCTTGTCGTACACATCGTTGAACGCAGCCCGGAGAGCTTCTCCCGCGACCTCTGTGTCGAGATCACTGGTCACCCTGATGTACGCCTTGTCACCAACGATCTCTGTCGGAAAATCCATAGCTCTTCCCTCGCTAAAGTAGCTGCCCTTACAAGACTAGTCGGCGGAGTTGCGGTTTTTCTTGAGGCTGGGTGCACCCCCTCCACTCCTGGTCGCCATAACCTGCCAATTTTCAGCACCTTAGGGCCTCACGGCGGAGGCTAACCGAGCCCTCTAGAGGGGGAGGATTCCTTGATTTTTTAGGCACTTACCCTATATACTCCGCCCCCTTGATACGGTTGGCTGGCGCCTAGAGCGGGGGTTCTCTGCGCGCTGCCCCCGCTCCTTCGCCAGGACTCGCATGTCGAACGCAGTGATCGACGCTCCACACAGCAGCCAAGAGATCGTCCGCTACGGGGACGAGACGGCTGACATCCACTCCTCGTCTGAGGAGTACGCGGCACGCTTCGGCGGGCCGGTTGGCGCCTGGATGCTGGCAGTGCAGGAGCGCGCCGTCATCGCTGCGCTAGACCACGACTGCACCTCAGTGCTCGACGTGGGCGGCGGGCACGGCCAGATCGCTATTCCGCTCGCGCGCGCAGACCGTGACGTCACCGTGCTCGGCAGCGCGCACATCTGCGCAGAGCGGCTGAGGGACTTCATTGAGTCTGGTGCCATCTCGTTTCGCGCCGGCAACCTGGTTGAGCTTCCCTTCCCAGAGAGATCGTTTAACCTCGTGGTGAGCTTTCGGCTGATGAGCCACTGTACCGCGTGGCGCACGCTGATCGCCGAGATGTGCCGCACATCGAGCCATGCGGTGATCGTGGACTACCCTGTCTGGCTAAGCTCTAACTTTCTCTCGCCGCTCCTCTTCGGAATAAAGCGCCGAATTGAGGGGAACACCCGAACGTTCCGCATCTTTACCACGTGGCAGGTGCGGCGCGAGTTTAAGCGCCACGGCTTCCGGCTTGAGTCTTCAACAGCGCAGTTCTTCTTTCCGATGGGGCTGCACCGTGCTCTGGGTCGCCCGGAGCTCTCGCGCCGCCTTGAGCGTATAGCGCGCGCGGTCGGATTAACGTGGCTCTTCGGCTCCCCAGTAGTGGCGAAGTTCGTGCGGGAGGAGCAGCATGGCTAGCGGCAGCGAGGCAACCGCTCCCGAGCGGCGAAGCAAGCCGGCCTCGCTCTCGATCGTCGGCCAGCCAGCCCCGGCGCCGTACACGACCCTGCGCGGCTCAAGCCCGATAACATCTCCTCTCACCTGGGAGCACGACAAGAGCGACACAACGCCGCGCGCGCTTCGAAGCCTCGGGAAGATCATCGACGGCGGCCTCTGCCACCGCTGCGGCTCGTGTGTCGGCATCTGCCCGACTGGCGTGCTCGGCCTCGACAACGACGACTACCCAGCAGTGCACAACCTCTCGGCCTGCACCGACTGCGACTTGTGCGTCAAAGTGTGCCCAGGCGATGAGTTCAACGTAATCGACGCGTACAAGAAGCAGTTCGGGAAGGAAGCCGACCTGACCTCAACTCACGGCTCGTTCATCGACGCGTTCCTCTCCTACTCGACAGATCCAGATATCCGCGAGCGCTCAACGAGCGGCGGGCTCGTGACGGCGATCCTGCTCAACATGATGCGGCGCGGCGAGATCGACGGCGCAGTGGTAATAACCTCAGACCCTGACCAGCTCTGGAAGGGAAAAGCGATCGTTGCCCGCTCACGCGAGGAGATCCTCGCCGCGATGAAGTCAAAGTATGCCATCTGCCCGACCAACTCGGTCTTCAGCGAGATCCGAAACGTCCCAGGCCGGTACGCGCTCGTCGGGCTCCCCTGCCAGATCCACGGCTACGTCAAGGCTGCAGAGCTCGACCAGCGGCTGCGCGAGCGCATCGTGCTCACGATTGGGCTCTTCTGCCACGCCGCCGTCGAGCACGACGCGCTCAGGATAATTTGGGAGAGCCTAGGGGAGAAGACCAAGAACGCCAAGCGCTACATCTCGCGCGTCGGCAAGCACCCCGGAACGCCGCACCTTGAGATGAACGACGGCTCGCTCTACCCAGTGTACTTCGGCGAGAGGAAGGGCTACCGCCCCTCCTCGATGGAGATCATCAACATCGTCTACCGGCTCTACACACCGTCACGCTGCCTGACCTGCTTCGATGCGCTAGCTGAGTTCGCGGACGTTGCGGTCGGCGACCCGTGGATGGCTCCGCCTCACGAGGGCGTGGACTTCTACAAGGGCTGGAGCTTCGGCCTGGCTCGCACCGCGCGCGGACAGGCTGCCGTTCGCCGCATCGCCGACGACGGCGACGCCGTCGTTGACCCTGTTACCGAGCGCGAGGCGCTCGCGTGCAACCGCATGATGGCGACCGAGAAGCGCTGGCGCGCCTTCCGTGTGACCGAGACCCTGCGCCGCCAAGGAAAGCCCGTTCCGGCTTACGGCGATCACGGATTCCGCTTCCCGCGCCAGACTGGGAAGCAGTTCGTGAAGACCGAGATCCACATGTTCACCCACATGTTCTGCCACCTGCCGAAGCTGCGCCCGGCGGTGCTCAAGTTCACCCTCTCCACCGGAGGCTACATCCTGCTCTGGCTCAACTGCCAGCGCCGCTCCCTGCGATTCTTCCTGCGCGACACTAAGGCCCTCATCCGACGCAAGCTCTTCGGGAGGACGTAGCGTGAAGATTCTGGTGCTCGCCCCCCAACCCTTCTACCAAGAGCGCGGCACGCCGATTGCGGTGCGGCTGGTGCTTGAGACGCTCTCGGCGAAGCTCGCCTCCCGCTCCGGCGAGCGCCCACTGATAGATCTCCTCGCGTACGACGAGGGCTCAGACATTTCGATCCCCGGGGTGCGCATCGTGCGCACTCGCACACCGAGCTTCCTGAGGGGCATTCGGCCTGGAATCTCGCTCAAGAAGCTCTTGTGCGACATGTTTTTCACCCTCTCGGCGTTCTCGCTGCTGTGGAGGGCGCGCAAGGAGCAGTACGCCGTCGTGCACGCGGTCGAAGAAGCTGTGTTCATCGCCTGGCTCGCCAAGAAGCTCTTCGGCACACCGTACCTGTACGACATGGACTCCTCTCTCTCGATGCAGCTGACTGAGAAGTGGCGCATTTTCAGGCCGCTCTTGCCGCTCCTGAGCTTCCTGGAAGGTGTCGCCGTGCGCGGAAGCTCTGCCGTTGCCCCTGTGTGCGATGCCCTGCAGCTCATCGCTGAGCGCCACGGCTCCCCGCACACCGTCATGCTGCGTGACGTTTCGCTCCTGCCGGAGGGAGATAGCCCACGCGTCAGCGCCTCGCAGATCTTCGGGAGCCCCGTTCAGGACGGGCGCCCAGTTGTTCTGTACGTCGGAAATCTCGAGCGCTACCAGGGGATCGACCTCCTGCTAGAGTCGTTCGCCCTCATCGCCCAGCACCCAACGAATCCGCAGCTCGTCGTCATCGGCGGCACTGATGCCTCGATTGAAGCCTACGCCCGCAAGGCGTCAGCACTGGGCTGCCGAGAGAGCGTGGCGTTCCTCGGACCCCGGCCGGTCGCGAACTTAAAGTCGTTTCTGCAGCACGCCGAGATCCTCGTCTCGCCGCGCATCAAGGGGAACAACACTCCGATGAAGGTGTACTCGTACCTGCACTCAGGCACGGCGCTCGTTGCAACCGACCTCCCCACCCACTCACAGGTCCTAGACGGAGAGATCGCCGTGCTAGCCGCGGCAGGCCCTAACGAGTTTGCTGCCGGGATACGAACGCTGCTCGATAGCCCTGAGCTGCGCGCCGCGATCGGATCCCGTGCGCGGGAGCGCGCTGAAACTCTCTACACCGTTCCGGCCTTTGAAACGCAGCTCCTTGCCCTCTACACCCGCCTCGGCGGACAGGAGCGCGAGCCAGGGGCAGAGGCTCTGCTCCAGTCGGAGGCGCCACAATGAGCGCGCAAAAGTCCCGCTTCGGCCCCCTGCTCGCTGGCACCTTTGGGCTAGCCGTTGCGCTCGTGCTGCTTGAGGTTGTCGTGCGATTGACGGTGCCTGTCCGCTCTGCGGCTGGTCCCGGCTGGAGCGACCGCCCGCGCTTCTACTTCCGTTCGCCACTCGTGCCCTCGATGCAGGACTTTCCGCACGAAGCAGTGAAGCCCGCAAACGTCTTCCGCATCGCAACTATCGGCGACTCGTTCACCTTCGCCCCCTACATGCAGTTCACCGACGCCTTCCCCAAGAAACTAGAGCAGATGCTAAACGTGAGCGGCAGCCAACGTCGCGCCGAGGTGATCAACTACGGGGTGCCTGCCTACTCCACCTCGCACGAGATACCAGTCGTAAAAACTGCCATTAAGGAAGGAGCAGACATGATCATGCTCCAGATCACCTTGAACGACCCGGAGATCAAGCACCACAACCCCTCCGGCATCACCGAGAACATGCAAGACAGCTTCGGCGCGCTCAACATGACCGGCAAGAAGGCGTGGCTCGCAGCCAACTGGCGCACCTACGGCTTCGTCGCGACACGGATCCACAACTCCCGCACCCACCAGGCGTACATTGACTACTTTAACGACCTGTTCAACAACCCACGCTCGTGGAAGCAGTTCACCGACTCGATGAAGACAATTGTCTCGCTGGCGCGCGAGTCGAAGACGCCTGTGGTGGCAGTCGTTTTCCCGCTCTTCGGCCTCCCGATGGACGAGCGCTACCCGTTCTACCCGCTGCACGAGAAGGTGGCGAAGGTCATGCAGGGGCTCGGAGTGCCAGTGCTCGACGTCTCCGATGCCTACAAGGGGATTCCGCTTGAGCGGCTGCAAGTGATCCCTGGAGTTGACCGCCACCCAAACGAGATCGCGCACCGCATGGCAGCCGAAGAGATCTACCTCTGGCTCGAAGAGCAGAAGCTCTTGCCATCTGACTTTTTGATTCAGGAGAAGTTCGCCACCCGTCTCGGCATCAAGGGGCAGCGCTCCTGGACCCGTGACGGCGAAAAGGCACCACAGGAGTAGCGTATGCAGATGAATCGAATGCCAGCAGAGTGGGAAGAGCACCGCGCAACGTGGATCGCGTGGCCCTACCTTGAGTCAGACTACCCGGGCAAGGTCGACGCCGTGCGCTGGGCGTACTGTGAGTTTATCCGACACGTCTCCCAGAACGAGCGCATTGAGCTGCTGTGCCTCGACGAGGAGACCGAGCACGACGCGCGCGATCGGCTCTCACGCCAGGAGATTCGCGGCGACATCGTCTTCCACCGTGCGCAGTACAACCGCGCCTGGCTGCGCGACTCTGGGCCGATCGGGATTGTTGGTGACAGCCCAACATGGCTCTCGTTCCTCTTTACCGGCTGGGGCGCCCTGCCAGAGGTCGAGCTAGACCGCACAGTGCCAGAGTTCTTCTCGGCCACGACCAAGGTCCCCCTCCAGAAGGGCTTAAAGGGCGGCAAGCAGCCCGTGCTCGAGGGCGGCATGCTCGACGTAAGCGGCGACGGCCTGATACTCGTCACCGAGGAGTGCCTGCTCTCGGAAGACCAACAGCGTAACGCCGGCTTCTCGAAGGCCGACTACGAGGAGATCTTCCGCTCGCAGTTCGGGTGCTCCAGCACGATCTGGCTTCCCAACGGCGTGTCGGGCGACGACACCCACGGCCACATCGACAACGTGGCGCGCTTTGTTGACTCACGCACCGTGGTCGTTGCGAGCGCTGAGAAGAGCGACAGCGAGCAGTACGAGCGGCTGCAACAGAACGTCGATGTGCTGCAGAGCTTCCGCACCCCACAGGGCGAGAAGCTCACAGTGGTCGAGATCCCGTTCCCTACCCCGCGCTTCTGCGACGGTGTGCGCTGGCCGGCCGGCTACGCTAATTTTTACTTCGCCAACGGGCTGTGCCTCGTCCCGACCTGGAACGACGAACGTGATAGGCACGTGCTAGGCCTCCTGGCAGAGCTGATGCCAGGCCGCAAGGTAGTCGGGATAAACTGCACCGACTGGATTCTCGGAGGCGGCACGCTGCACTGCTCGACGCAGCAGGAGCCGTGCTGGGGGTAAGACTTCAGCATTTCACTGCACGAAAAAGGGGTCGGAGATGCTCTGTAGAAAAAGCGCTGGCTCGCGAAGGAGTTACTAGCCGGCCGTTCTCCTCCTCCTCCTTGTCCCAGTCTTCCTCTTTCTCATTCTCCTGCACCTGCACCAGATTCCTCGTTCTCGTCCGTCCCCTTATTGCGGGCATATACTGGGCAATTCCCGGACATTTCTTGATTATGAGCAGGAGCCGGTGCAGGTGCAGGAGGAGGATTAAGATCAGGACGAGGAATGAGATGCCCCGCTACGACTGGAATTGAGACTGCACAGCTTTTCTACAGAGCATGTCCGCCCCCTTTTTCGCATCGCTCTCCTAGAGAGGTGGAGGGCAAGAAAGTGAGGGTTGTAACCATCAAAATCTGTGCCCTGCCGCTCTATGTCACGATCCAGGCAATGAGTGCCATGAATCCTACGGAGAATAAGATAGCGATTGCCTGAGCAATAAAAGCCAACAACTCTCCAGTCAACTTAAGTGCTGCGTACACAGTAGACTCCCTTCTAATCGAAACCGAGCTTAGAGACAGCGCGTGCCATCTCACCTAAACTCACAAGGGACCGCCTCTGCGATGCCTTGTGAGCTTAGGGAGCGCCGGATGTCTGTAGTCACTGTTTCGAGGGTGAGCTATCGCTTGAGTTCCTATAGAGTGAACACCAAAGCGGTAGAAACCTCTCCTCACTTTCTGCGCCTCCGAGCCTCCCAGAGTTTCAGGGACGGTCGGATACGCACGAATTCCTTCTACTCATATGTCTGGCCAAAGACTGCGTCTTAAGGGTTATTCCGAGGGAGAGCGTCTTCGTGACTTGGCATTGGCTAAGCTCCTGTCAGTCATGACTTTCTTCCTTTCTCGGCGTCGCGTTGTTTGCACGGCGCAGCTCCCTTTCCTGTTTTCGCATGGGGCGCACCGATTCTGTCGAGTTATGCACCGCTCGTCGCCAGAATCGAATTATTCCAAAGAGACGCTCGCAAGTATTGCGGTTGAAAAAACTCGGAAAGTCATGACTGACACGAGTTCCCCAAGCGAGCACAAGCTCTTGCGGCGATCAGCCGGGAATGGGCTGCTAGTTCTCCGTCCACAAAATTTCGACACCCGCCGCTGAATCTTGGTTGCGACGGACGCTAGCGGTTCCTATAGTGTTTTAGGGGCAATATGCGCCGGAAACGAATGGCTTCAGTGCGGCGGCTGGTGGTTGCGAGCCACTGAACACATGAGACGATGCACTAACGGCTGTTCCCGGCGGTCCGCTGGTAAGAGAGCATGCTTTTTTCATCCTGGCAGTTCATCCTTCTTTTCTTGCCGGCGGTTTTTTCAGGGTACTTCCTGCTCAATCGCTTCCGCCGTGTTGTCTCGGCGAAGGTGTGGCTCGTTGCAGCGAATCTTTTCTTCTACGGCTACTGGGACTGGCGCTACCTTCCGCTTATCGCTGGGTCTATCCTCTTTAACTTTGGAATCGGAAGGGAGTTAGGGCCGGAGGCTGGAAGCCGTTGGGGCGCATCTCGCCGGGCGCGGCTTGCGGTTGGCGTGACGGCAAATCTCCTCCTTCTTGGCTACTTTAAGTACGCGGACTTTTTTATTAGCAACGTTAACTCCCGGCTTGGCACCGACCTCGCGCTCCTGCGAGTAGCGCTCCCGTTGGGAATTAGCTTCTTCACGTTCCAGCAGATTGACTACCTGGTCGACAGCTACCGTGGGAAGACGCACGAGTACCGGCTCCTGAACTACGCCCTCTTCGTGACATTCTTCCCCCACCTCATCGCAGGACCGATAGTTCATCACGATGATGTTATGGGGCAGCTCACCTCCCGGTGGCGCTGGACCGTTCGGTACTCATACGTGATGCGAGGGCTGTTCGCCTTTAGCCTTGGATTGTTCAAGAAAGTAGTGATCGCTGACACGCTTGCGCTTTGGGCTAACTGGGGATTCGACCAAGCGCAGTCGCTTGATTTCTTCAGTGCGTGGGGAACGAGCCTTGCCTACACGTTTCAGCTTTACTTCGACTTTAGCGGCTACAGCGACATGGCGATTGGCTGCGCGTTGCTGTTTAACATCTGGCTGCCGATGAACTTCAATTCGCCCTACAAGGCGCTCGACATTCAGGACTTCTGGCGGCGATGGCACATGACACTAAGCCGCTTTCTGAGAGAATACGTCTACATCCCGCTGGGCGGAAACCGTGTCGGCGTGGCGCAAGCCGCCGCCAACGTGTTGGTCACATTTACTCTCGGTGGGCTGTGGCACGGAGCGAGTTGGCTCTTTGTGGCGTGGGGAGCGTTGCACGGCGTTGGTATGGTGACGCACCGTGTTTGGTCTGGCGTTGGGTGTCGGTTGCCGAAGCCCTGGGCGTGGGGAGCTACCTTCCTCTTCGTGAATGCGGGGTGGGTGCTCTTTCGTGCCAAGTCGTGGGGGGATGCGCAGAAAGTGTTTTCCGGGATGCTCGATCTTGAGAGCGCCCTGTCACTGCCGACACAGGCAATCCCTACAGCGCAGCTTGCGTGGGGAGGTTTTGCCATGGACGGGCTGCTTTCGAGCTTGCCAGCAGGCGTGGCGATCAACCTGCCAATTCTTGGAGTGATAGCTGCATCGGCGATGGTGCTCACCGCGCCGAACACGATAGAGATGGCGCGGAGCGAGATGACAGTTCGGCGAGTCGTCGGCGCAATCCCCCTCCTGGGGATCGGCATTCTCTTTGCGGTTGCGTCGATGAGCCGGGTGTTTCTGTACTTTAATTTCTAGGTGATGAGAGCAAAAAGCAAAGTTCACATTTTTCTCAGCTGCGTCGCTGCGTGCTTGTGCGCCATACCTGTGGCGGAGCGCTTTGCAGCATCCAAGGAGCAGCGGCCGCCCTGGATTAGCCGAGAGATGTTCAACTTCGACCGGTTCTTTAGCTGGGTGTCTCGGCCGCTTGCGGCGTATGGCGTGAGCGTGAGCCCCGGAGACGTCGTGATTGGCTACGGGGGGTGGGACTTTCTTGGGGACACGCACCAAGATTCGATCTCTTCCCACAGGCGTTCCGCCACACCGGCTGACGAAGAGCGAAACAGCAGGATTATCAGCGCCGGAATAGCATGGGATCTTTGGTTGCGCGAGAAAGGCGTGCGGGTTTTTCGAATCATGGTGGTCCCAGACAAGCAGTCTGTGTATGGGGAGTATGCGCCGAACTGGGCGAAGACTTCGCCAGATGCGCCGATAGAGCGGCTCAAGTCCCTGCCAGAGAAAGGAGTCCACGTCTTTCTCGCGCCGGCGCTCCTCTCGGCTGCGCGCTCACGGACCGAGCGGCTGTACTACATGCACGACTCGCACTGGAACGAGCTTGGGGCATGGCTTGGGTACCGAGCATTTGCGGAATCTGTCAGGGAGCATGCGCCTGAGGTTGCCTGGCTTCCTGCCGAATTTTTTACGGTGGATGGCACTACAGAACGGCGGGGCGGAGACATGTCGCTGTTCCTTCGGCTCCAAGCATGGGATCGGGAGGAGGTGCCGGTGTTGAAGCCAGCCCCCGCCGATGAGCTCTCTACGGTCGGACGGGCAGAAGAGCTGCCGGACATCTTGGAGCAAGGCGAGCCAGCGAGACTGTTGCGACGCCACACCCCTGGAGCGCTCAACGCCGCAAAGGTACTGTGGCTCACCGATTCTTTCGGTGATTCGCTAAAGCCGTTCATGGAGCGTACGTTTGCGGATCTCGCGATTCTTCACTGGGATAAGGCTCTTGCCAGTCCCCGCAACTTGGTTGGGCTGGTTGAGCGGGAGCGCCCCCAGTTTGTGTTTGTGACCGTTATCGAACGCATGGCGCGCCGAACCGCATTCGTGCGCGTGCCGCCAGACGGCAAGAAGGCCGAAGGGGCGGCGGATGAGGCGCTAACATATTGACATTGCAATGTATAGACGCCGGTCGCTTGCGCCTGAAATTTGGACGGCAGCCGCACCCGCTGGCAAACTCCTGTCAGTCATGACTTTCTTCCTTTCTCGGCGTCGCGTTGTTTGCACGGCGCAGCTCCCTTTCCTGTTTTCGCATGGGGCGCACCGATTCCGTCGAGTTATGCACCGATCATCGCCAGAATCGAATTATTCCAAAGAGAGGCTCGCAAGTATTGCGGTTGAGAACACTCGGAAAGTCATGACTGACACGAGTTTCAGGAGAACGAAAAAGTTGCCGAGATATTGTGTTCCCTCTCGGTGCGGGACGGGTTGATAAAACTCAGAGGCTTACGCGAAGTGCTCTAGGCTGCCAACAAAGTGGCCGCTCGGAGTAAAAGGATTGAGCCGTCGGTATACCTTCACAGAGCCATCCGGGGACAGCCTTGCAAAGTAGCAATCTCGATCGATCAAGCTGAATCGGTTAGAGCAGAGCTCTGAACCAGCGACAGACTTGATCTCTTCCGTCAGGGGCCCCTCGTACAGCGGCTTGCTGAGCACCGAGAAGCCATCGTGCATCAGGATAGCCACAGGCCCCATCGAGCGCTGCGCTGGCTCAAACCTTGCAATTTTCAGCCCGAGGGCCGATTGCGGGTTGACCCACGCCAAGTTGATCGCCTCGTCGCTCTCCTTCGGAGGGCCGTGGGACACAACAAGGAAGAGGTGATGCTCCACGATCCTCTTCTCGACCCCACGCACTTCGTAGAGCGGGTTGCCGATTCTGACGTGGTAATCCGAACGGATGTTAACTTCCTCGAGAAGCTCGCGCTGCAGCGTCCTTCGAACAGACCTGTCGTGCGACCCTCGTATCAAGGGGTCATCATCCGAGATGGCATCCCCCGGCTCGGCAGAGCCTCCCGGAAGATCCCAACACCATGGAAAGCCGCCAATCCCGTCACGCTGCTTTAGCAGCAGGACTGGCTGGCCAACGTTTGCCGAGAGATCGCTCTCTTTGCCAATAATACCGAAGACTGCAACCGTCCGGCTGTAGCCCTCAACTTTCGGGCACTCAGAAAAGTGCTCGTACAACATATCCGACTCCTTGGGAGTAGAACTCCCGTTAGAGAAAAAACCTTTTAAACCCAGCCCGGGAGTGTCATTCAGCGAGGGGTGGAAAGCAACGATTGGCGGTTCTGATTCGGCAGGAGGGGCCGGCACATGCTGTCTAAAGCTGGCTGTTAGAGGCTTCTCTAGCCTGGCTTTGGGGCGGGGAAAGGTGGCTATGCTGCCCCTGAACTTCCTCCGTCTCCGAATCCTAGACTTGCATCGGATTTCTCATTCTCATCCGGGCATCTCGATCGGCATGGCGTGGGCAACCATCTGCAATTTCTTGAACTTGAAGAGGATTCCGGTGCAGGTGCAGGCGTAAGAGCAGGATTAGGATGAAGATGAGGAATGCTATGCCTCGCTAGATTCTGCTTTGAGCCTCCGAATGTTTTTTTTGAGAGCCGGACGAACACCTTCTCTGCGCTACCAATCTACGCCTCTACCCCGGCACATTCGATCCGGGAGGTCTCCGCTTCTTGCGTCTCACATGACGCATGGCATTTCTCGACCCGCGTTTTGTTGGTCTCACCTCGTATGATCGGCATAGTCGTCTCTAAAGATTTCTCGTCATAGTGACACGCCCTGTCTGGATTCCCCGGGCAAGTTGGATCGTCCTTGGCCGCCCAAAAGCACTGGCAGGTCACCAATTTTTTGTCATAGTCGAGGGTAGCGGTGACGCGATCAGGCTTCCTGTCTTTACAGTCAAGCCCGGTAATTGGGATACACGTGGCCCCGGAAACTCCCACCTCCTGCAGTTCTATAGGGCAAACCCAAGGTTTAAAAGAAGGTGCACCCCCTGGAGAGTAGGTGGGAACCACCGGACAGTTCAGCACTAAGGGGTCAAAAGTTTGCCCAGCACAATTTTGTTCCTCTAATTCTACGGCAGCTTTCCTGCAGTCCTCCTGCGATTTAGCAAAGACGTTTTCGCTTTTGAGAGTCAATTCCCTTTTCGTTTTGCTGTAGTCGCATTTTATGTCATCGCGAGGTTTCGGGCACGCCTTCTTGTCATCTGGCACGTTAACTGACGGGCCAAAAATGCAGATAGACTTCCTTTCCGGCCTTAGATACCTCTTTAGTGCGGGCTCCTTTTCTTCGTAACAAACGGTGGAAGCCGACATTACGGCGAGCATCGCAGGAGGCACCATACCAGCAACCCTCATGCTCGAAGCCGAACCCTTTGGGGGGATCAAGACACTCGCAAATTCTTGTGGTGAGAGAGGCCTCGTGATCAGGGTCGGCGCCTTAGCTACCGTTAGCTCAATACCTTTGGGGTCGAGCGAATCCCACAAGACTACCTGGAACCGATCGACTAGTAGATGAACCTTAAATCAAGCCGCTCGAAGCTGCGCCTCTCTCTTAAGATCAACCTTTTTATTGCCGACACGTCGCTGGACCGCCTCAACGATGCCAACCAATCCATTTCCCGATGGAATGAACGCCACGAACATATCGCCCGCTGTAACGGTCGCAACTCCACGTGCCCAAGATCGGCGGTCTGATGCCAATGCACTAAGCGAGAATTTAGTCTCCGCCGAGACGAACGAGTTGGACTTCGCTCGCTTAAACGTAAACTTACGAAGAGACTCCCTCGTCAACCGACTTGGGATAGACTTCGCCAGAGCTCCAGAAAATGCCACCGCCTCGGGTGTCAGCGGGTCAACCGATGCCCGGGTGGAGAAAACCCTCCGTGGCGGCGCTTTGCGCTTCGGAGCAGCCGCTTTGCTCTCGGCGGACACCTCCCGCGTAGCGACGCTCCACGGCTGAGCACCCTGAAAGGCTACACTCAAGGCAAGCAGCGCAATTAAAGTTCTCTTTAGCCCCATAACTTTCCCCCCGCAAATTACTTACAGCTTACGGCAGCTCATGCTCTAAACTTTACAGTTTGTCTCTCTGTAGGGGGGCTAGCCTCCTCTTTTTTTGCCAGTAGCCGGGCTACTCTACCTTCTCCCAGCGGCCAAAATTTGCTTAAAGTTCTCTTTAGCCCCATAACTTTACCCCCGCGAATTGCTTATAGCTTACGGCAGCTCATGCTCTAAACTTTACAGTTTGTTTCTCTGTAGGGGGGCTAGCCTCCTCTTTTTTTGCCAGTAGCCGGGCTACTCTACCTTCTCCCAGCGGCCAAAATTTGCTTAATCCCCGCCACCTCGTAGACTGTCTAGGTGCCCTTTTATAGGGTGTGAATACCTGCAAGGTTTTTTGGGCATTGTCCTGCCTCCTGGACGCCATGTGGGTCCCTCGTACGCACGCTGCAGCGCGCACGAGGGACCCATGTTGGTTCCACAAGGAGGTTTTGCAATGCGTCGATTTGAACTGTGTTACCTAACGAAAGAAGCCGAGCTCGACCTGGCTTTCTTTATGCACCCAAAGACGGGGGTTTGGAGGCTCGGAAACGAGCACCAAACGCTCGCCCGAGGGGATGTCCTAAAGGAGTCGCCAAAGCGAGCGGTGTGCTCTTTCGAGCAGTACCGGATCGGAGTGGCCACCGGAGTAATGCGTACCCCGGCGCGGCGTCTGGCGGAGCACCGCGGATTTTCGGGACTCATGGGCGGGAAGCCCGCGCCTGATCTTGATGACGTCATCGTGCCAGGCTACGAGATGCCCGTTGTGCACCTGTTTATCGAGATCCCTGGGGAGGGTGCGTGTGGATTCGCTCGCATCTCGCTCTCGGGAACTAATAACGTGTTCTTCGCCATGGCCACCTACAGAGAAGGGCCAGAGAAAGGTGGAGATCTTGGTCCAATGGTCGATCTCGACTCCTTTTTCCTGTCCATGGAGGTGATGTTTGGCCTTCCCCCGGAGGAATAGGTTCAACGCTCCGCGAACGTCTGAGGGTCGTTCGTGGTCAGCGTCGTTACGACACTGGTATTCACACCCTCACTCTTCTCCCCCGCGAAACAAATCCTCCTACTCTTCCTCCTTCTCCTGCACTTGCACTGGATTCCTAGTCCTCATCCAGGTGGCTCGGCACGAATATCGTAGCGTCCCCTTCTCCGCGCTACTTCCAGAAATACCGCAGCGCCGCGCGCAGCGCCGAGTTGCGCCGCCCGCAGGTCTTGAGCGTTTCAGCTCCGCCGTACAGGCTCTCAAGGATCGCGGAAACGAGGTCGCCTTCGGGCAGCTTCTTGATTGCGCGGCCGAAGCTTCCGACGAGCTGCTCGTCTCCTTTGCGCGGCAGCGGGTCGGTGCCGTACAGCATCGAGTATCCCTGCCCGCGCGCGAAGCGCAGCAGCGGCGATGGCGGCCCGAAGAAGGTGCGCATCGAGATGTCTCCAACGGTGAGCGTCTTCGGGGTATGCGACTCAAGGAGCTGCCGCACGAGCCGACCGCGGCGGCCGAGCCACTTTCCTGGCGACCACGGCAGGCACGGCACACCGCCCTCCTCGCTGATCAGCTCGATGAGGTCCGACGCGGGAGCGCCGTCTGCAACGCGGCGCGAAACACCGAGCCCGAGCACCTCGATCTTCTCTTTAGCGACGTACTGCACACCGCGAACTACCAGCAGCTTCCCCGCAAAGACCGTAATCAACCCCGAGCGCCCGTCCGGGTTCTCCTCCCAGTCGCCAAAGAGCGGGACCTCCTTGCGCAGCCGCGCAAAGGAGTCTTGCCCCTCGCGGTCAACGATGAAGACAACCGGGAGGATCTCTTTTAGGTCTTTGGTAAGGTTTCCGATCGCCGCGTCGACCCACTTCTTGAGCGAGTAGCTCTCGTACAGGTGCGCGTGCGGGTCGAAGCGAACGTTAGTCATCGAACACTCTCGTGCCGTTTAAAGCGGCTGAGCACAGTGAAGAGCTCGTCTCTGAGAGGCTTGGTAACCGCGATAAGAGGGTTCTCTCTTTCGATGCGCCAGGAGTGCAAGGGGATCTTTCTCTTGAGCGGGTCCAGGATAACCTCGAGCCCAGCCTCCTCAGCCAGCAGCGCAGCCGAGAGATCCCAAGGCTTTACGGTAAACTGGACCGAGAGCTGCTCTAGCCCCTGAGCCAGCCTTGAGCAGTCGTTTGCGAAGCCCCCGAAGCGGTACAGGTTCTCAAGCGCATTCTCGTTGCGCAGGTGCTGGACCACCTCGGACTCGCCCTGCTTCCCGATAAAGAACAGCACGCCGGCTTCATTGAGCTTGGAACACGAAGCAGGCTGAAGCCTCGTTCGCGGTAGCCCGTCAGGGAGCGCCCCGCCCTTCGTCTCGACACACCAGGTGCCCTGCCCCGCTACCGCTGAGAAGAGCCGACGCTGCGGGATGTTGTAGAAGCTTGCCGCCGAGAGGCGATTGTTCTGCACGAAACCAACGAGTGGCCCGTAGCCAACCTGTCCGCCGAGCATGCCGCGGAAGCGCTTGCACGAGGTCGTGCCATCGAGCGGGTCGACCAAGAGGTACGTTCCGCCAGCATCGATCAGCGAATGGGAGCTCTCATCTTCCTCAGCCAGTATCGGATACGTGCCGGCGAGCTTCGCCAGAATCCGGCGCTGGCTCTCAAGGTCTAGGTTTAGCACCTGGGTGTGGTCGGCCTTGAGGGTGACGTTGATCGCTTCGCCCGACTCAAGGCTTGAAACGAGGTAGCCAGCCGCGTCGAGCACCGCAGCCTCAAGCTGTGTCATGACGGGCGCTAGCGCACCACTGAAGGGAAAATGTGCAGTCATGGCGGGGAGTCTAGCCTGACACCGCCCTACGAGGGAAGCGACGCTGGAGCCCCAAAAGGGGTACCGTTTGCGCCTTGTGTGACCTACACTAAGCGGATGCGGCAGATCTCCCACTCGCTCTTTGGCGAAGCTGAGCCCTCAAAGCAGGTCGCCTCGATGCGGCTAGGCGAGGTGTTCCGTGAGTACCTGCGCTTCTACGCCGAAGGGGTGAGCCACACGGCGCGCGCCAAGCAGCTCGACGCAGACAAGTTTCTCGACTTCCTGGCGCGCTGGAAGGGTAACCGCGAAGTCGACAACCTGCAGGTCAAGCACTGGGACTTCTCTGCAACGCAGCGCTTCGTAGACGAGTGCTTGCGCATCGGCGAGGCCCCTGCCACGGTCTGTCGCCGGCTCGCCACTCTCAAGCACATGGGACGGATGCTCGCCGAAAAGATCCCCGGGTTCGTCAATCCGGCGCGCGACGTGAAGTCACCAAAGATGCAGTCGGCTCGCCCCAAGTCGATCCGGGCCTCAGAGGTCGACGAGATCCGCGAGCGCGCCAAGCGGCTGCGCGCCGACAAGCCAACCTTCAAGCAGGCGCGCAACGAAACCCTGCTCAACCTGCTGCTCGACACCGGGCTGCGCGCCGACGAGGTGCGCTCAATCAAGATGAGCCAGCTCGACCCGAAGCTTGAGCAGATCGAGAAGGTTCGAACCAAGGGCCGGCGCTTCCGCACGATCTACATCACCTCAACGATGCGCCCCGCCCTGCGCGAGTACCTTGAGCGCCGACGAACAGAGCTGAAGCGTTTCTTCCCTGAGCTTGGCCCCGGCACCGACCAGAAGCTCCCGCTATTCATCAGCAGCTACGGCGCCTCTGCCTCTGACCTCTCGTCATTTGAGATGAGCCCGAAGAGCGTCTGGCGCGCTATTCGTGAGTGCTCGGTCGACACGCGGCTTCACCCGCACCTGCTCCGCCACACCTTCGCCACCGAGCTGCTCGAGAGCTCGCGCGACATTCGCCTCGTGGCGCAGGCCCTCGGGCACAGCGACGTGCGAGTCACAATGCGCTACACCGAGCGCACCGACGAGGAGGTGGCTGCGGCGCTTGAGAAGGTGCGGGCGGAGAAGAGGTCTAGTCGTAGCAGCGCTGCTGGACGGCGCAACCGTAGATAATTGACGGTTTGCGGGTTGTAGGGGTCAGGCGGAAACCTTGCGGGGATTCGCTTCTTAGGATCATTCTGGAATCGAGTGGTTCTAGTGAGCCCAGAGATAAGATAAGCCCACGTTTTGACCAAACAATCACGCTCTCCCATTTGAACTTGCTCCTGCACGTAAACGTACCCGAACAAGCCTTCAATCGCGCCAGTAACCAATTAGTTCACAAAGAGAGCAGCGAGAACAGCGAGATGTGCCATGTCCGGAGCAACCTTGCCCCTCTCTCCGTCCTCGCTGCCTCTTTGTCCCATCCCCCACGTGAACGTGCTCGTTCACGTTTGCAATCACGTTCACGTCGCATAACACCGAATCCTACCCACTCGGTTTCACGAAGAGCCACTTCTTAAAACGGGGACGCCCGGCGCACCCTCCCCCGTCATACCCCACAACCCGTTAGCGCACATTCAGCCCCGAAACGAGCATACTAAAGCGATTTAGTGTAAGCTCCCCGCCCTAGCCAGATACCCCATGGACGTTAAGCATAAGAATCAGGACACGAAGACGGCTGCCAAAGACTCTCCTGCCGCTCCGAGCCAAGACGCGTTGACTCAGCTGCGCGCCTTGCGCCTGGAGCTGCTTGAGAAGCACCCCGGGCTCTCCAAGCGTGCCCAGGAGCGTCTTGAGGCTGAGCCGTTTCTTCGGGAGGGTCCCGACTGGAGTGCACACGACCTCTCTGTGCTCACGATGCGGCTGGGCTACCGCCACCGGCGCAACTCTCCTGGCGCCTACCTTTCGTCTGAGCCAAACCGCGCCCGCGGGCAGCTCGGATTTCCGGAGCGCTTCGCCATCCGATGTGCGCTCAACGAAGTGCTGCCCGTTAACGACCTTAGAACCCTTATGCTGCGCGGGATCCGGGAGAACCGTGATTTTGCGGGGCTCCTTCACCGCTCCTTCTACAATGTGGGGCACCCCGAGCGCCAAGAGCGCCTCGACGCTGACCTGCGCTACCTTGACGTATACGCGCGAACAGCGATCGTCCGCTCGTGCCGCCTGCTCGGGCTTGATGCCACGCAGCTTGGCAAGCAGTTCATAGAGAGCTTCTCAACCCACGCAGCTCGCACGTTCCAAGCGCCGGTGTTCCACCGCTCAGTTGAAGGCGCCCCTACCATCGTCGAAGCTGAGCCTCAGTTTCGGAGCTTCCTGCGCCCCCTCTCGCGAGAGAAAAACATCACTGCCTGGATAGAGAGCCAACCAGACGTAAGCAGATCGTACGGCTGCTCTCTTGTCCCCAACCAGAGCATCTTAAACCTCGAATTTACCGCCTACGACACAAGCCGCGTAAAGGAGTTCACCCTTTTAAACGCGCGTGGCTCGGAGCTTCAGGTCGTTTCGAAACGCCTCGGTCCGATGAAGTCCGCGACCGCTGAGCTAGAGTTCGAGCGCAGCAAGGAGCTCTTCGCGAAGGGCGTTCCAACCCCGCAACCTGTCGGCTTCATCCACGACCGCGGCAACACCTACTTCCTCTGGAAAAGGGTCGACTCAGACAGCGAAATTCCCGTGAACTTTCCAGATGACACGACTGAGCAACAGCAAGATATCCTCAAGCAGATACGATCGCTTGGGTACGTGCACCTCGACGTCGCTGACCGCAACTTCCTCTTCACGATGGAGGAAGGAAAGCCGAAGGTGTGGATTATTGACCTAGAGCGGATGAGGCGCGCGTAGCTGCTGC
This sequence comes from Deltaproteobacteria bacterium, assembly GCA_947491545.1. GTDB lineage: Bacteria > Bdellovibrionota_C > UBA2361 > UBA2361 > OMII01 > OMII01. The sequence continues at coordinate 7,063 of CANLJX010000002.1, read as the reverse complement.
CACGGGTCGTGTTCTGGCTCTTCGGGAAATCGAGGGGGCATGACTCCGCGCGGTTCCCAAAGAAATGCGGGAACGATAATTGTATACAAAGAGACCAGCGAGAGCAGAGAGGGGAAATCATCAAGAAGCTTACTCACCCTCGCTGCTCTCACCGCTCTCTTTGTGAATCATAATCTCCCGCCAGGTAAACGTGCACGTCCCCCTACCTCTGTGCCCGTTATCACCCACTCGATTCCTCAATGAGCTCTTTTTAATCGCCTCTAATTCCCTCCCACAGCGAGCCCATCCAGCTCATACCGCTCCGATGGCATGAAGCGCTACGCTCCCGCCTCGATGCAAGAAGCCCGAAACCTCGCCGTTTTTCTCATCACCTGCCCTGACCGAAAAGGGATCGTGGCGACCGTGAGTGCGTTCTTTTTCGAGCGCGGGTTCAATATCGTGCACTGCCAGCAGCACACCGACCGGCTTGAATCGCGGTTCTTCATGCGGATCATAATCGACCTTGATTCGGCACCGTGCTCTCGTCGGGAGCTCCTCGACGGGTTTAGCGGTGTCGCAAAGCCCTTCTCAATTCAGTGGTCTGCCCACTTCTGCGCCGACCCGCAGCGCATCGGCATCCTCGCTACCCGAGAGCCGCACTGCCTCCATGACCTCCTCTCACGAGCCGACACTGGGGACCTGCCGAACGTGAAGGTCTCCCTAGTTATCTCTAACCACCCGGAGCTTGAGTCCGTAGCGGCCCGTTTCAGTGTGCCCTTCTTCTGCTGCCGAATCGACCGCAACGACCGTAGGCTGCAGGAGACGGAAGTCATCGGGCTGCTGCGCCAGCACCACGTCCAGCTTGCGGTCCTGGCGCGCTACATGCAGGTGCTCTCAGGCGAGATGCTTAATGAAATCACAATTCCAGTTATCAACATCCACCACGGCTTCCTGCCAGCCTTTGAGGGCGCGGGACCGTACCGACGGGCATGGGAGCGCGGCGTCAAGATGATCGGCGCGACCGCCCACTACGTCACTCCACAGCTAGATGGAGGCCCCATCATCGAACAGGACGTGGAGCGCGTGACGCACGAAGACGGAGTCGAGGCACTACAACGAACGGGGCGGGACATAGAGAGCATCGTCCTGGCGCGGGCTGTAAAGGCGCACCTTGAGCACCGGGTGATGGTTCATGCTAACCGCGCGGTGGTTTTTTCGGCGGGGGCTTGAAGGGGAAAAGACAGAAGAATCCTGCTTAAAGCTACCTGCGCACTAGCCGCTCAAGCAGCTCAACTACATGCCCGTCACCCCAAGCCTCGCCGCTGAAAACTTCAGTGGCGTGAGCCTTGGTGGGCTCGCAGAATTCGGTGTGCATCGGGTGAACGGTGTCGTTCCACTGTGTGCGGACAGAGTCTTCTGTGCGGCCGCGCTCGCGGATGTCACGCGACATGCGGCGTGAGAAGCGCAGCTCGTCTGATGTGTGCACGAAGACCGACGCTGAGTAGAGCTGACGAAGGCCCGTGAAGTGCAGCGCGAGGATTCCTTCCACGAGGAGGATCTCGGAGGGGGTCATGCGATGAGTTATCTTGGAGCGCGAGTGCGTCGAGAAATCGTACTGCGGAACGTCTACGGTCTCGCCCGACATGAGCGACCCGAGTTGGCGCTCAAGCAGATTGATCTCAAATGCGTCTGGATGGTCGTAGTTGCAACGCGCGCGCTCATCTGGGGAGAGGTGCGCGTTGCACCGGTAGTAGGCATCGAGCGGAATAATCTGCACCCGCTGTGCACCGCCGACCCGCACGAGGTCACGAGCCAGCGTAGTCTTCCCGCTCGCAGTTCCGCCTGCCACGGCGATGATTCGAGTTTTGGCCATCTCCCTGCCTGTTTAGAGCTTTCCGTAAGGGTGGCTACCCCTGCTCAAGCTTAAGCGAGAGACATTTAGCAGCTCCTCCGGCTTTAATAAACTCCCCCAAGGGCACCGGGTACGCCGTGAATCCGCGCTGCGCAAGCATGCCGTAGGTCTCCGGGCAACCAGCCGGCAGCACCACGTTCGAGCCCAAAACCACAGCATTACAGACGAAATGCAGGGCGTCGTGCTCCGGCACCCGGATCAGCTCCAGGTGCCGCTCAAGGAGCGCCAGGTCTTGGGCCGAGAACGCCCCCGGGTAAATCAGTGCCAGACGCTCCGAGAGCGGACAGAAGCAGGTGTCCAGGTGGTAGAAGCGAGGGTCCTGGAGCTGCACGACGACGAGCTCCTCTGCTCCGAGCAGCTTCCCAGCCTCCCGGTGCGCCTCGGCATCTGAGCGGAAGCCGTATCCGCAGAAGAGCCGCGAGCCAGAGAAGAGCGCGTCCCCCTCCCCCTCGAAGCTGCCACCCTTCACCTCGTGCACTTTGAAGCCGTTGCTCTCGAACCAGGCGCGGAATTGACGCTCCTCCCCTCGCCGCTCGGCGTGCCGGAAGCGCGACAGCACAACATCTGTGCCACGCACCAGTCCGGCATTGGCGGTGAACACCATGTCAGGCTGCCCGTCCGCGTGCTCGACGTACTCAAGCCAGGCGCCGAGCCGCAGTAGGTGGTGGTGCAGGTTGCCCCACTGCTCTCTCGCGAGGGCTTTCTCTGGAACGACTGCCGTGTTCATCCACGGGTTAATTGAGTACCGGACGTCGTAGTCCTTCGGACGACAGACGAGCCAGCGCCCGCCAGGGAAGATATCTTTTGTGAAGCCGAGTGATGTCATGAACCGCCGAGGATAGCCGCAGAGTGAGACTGCGGGTACGCTTTCTAGTATACCACCCGGGTTCGGAAAAGGGGACGGAGGAGTTCGTAGCAGGCTGTTCTTTTCTTGATGGTGATCCTTCTCCTGGTCTTCCTCCTTCTCATCCTCCTGCACCTGCACCGGACTCCTCGCTCTCATTCGGGTATCTCAAGATGCATATCGTGCAGAGCCCTCAGCATTTCTTGATTATGAGGAGGAAATCGGTGCAGGTGCAGGTGCAGGTGCAGGTGCAGGTGCAGGTGCAGGTGCAGGTGCAGGTGCAGGAGAAAGATTAAGATTAGGAACCTCGACCGCCAGCCTCTTTGAGAATAAGCATGTTCCCCAGGGGCAGGATGGTACCGGAGCTGGGACCGGTGCCGTTCCCGTGGCCGGCACCGTTGTCGACAGCAGATGAGTCATAAAAGGAAGCTCAACCACAGAAACAAAGTTATGTTGCGCTTCACCTGGGGAATGCCGCACCATGGAGGTCGCTGTATGAGCACACCCCCATTCTCGCCTTTCACGATCTTTGCGCACCGCGGCGCTTCGGGCCTTGAGCCGGAGAACACGTTGCGCAGCTTTCGCCGTGCGCTTGAGCTGGGCCTTGAGTGGATCGAGCTCGACGTGCGCATGGTTGAGGGAACTCCGGTTGTCTTTCACGACCGTACGCTGTCGCGGCGCACCAAGACGCGTGGAGTTGTCGAGCGGCAGTCGCTAAGCTTCATTCGCTCGCTTGACGCGGGCCTGGGCGAGAAGATTCCGACGTTGGCTGAAGTGCTTGATCTCGTGCGCGGCAGGGCCCGCACGCAGGTAGAGCTAAAAGGTCCGGGCTGCGCGTCAGCGGTGGCGCAGCTCCTCGGGCGGGCTATCGCTGAAGGGAGCGCGCCCGACTCGTTCCTTATCTCCTCGTTTGATTCCCAGCAGACGACCCTCTGTAAGCGCCTGCTGCCGGAGGTGCCGACTGCCTGCCTTACGTACGGATACCCGCGGAGAGCAGCAGAGTTTGCGGCTTCGCTCTCGGCCGTATCCTTTCACCTGAATCTCGATGCTGTAACTCCAGCTCGCGTGAGAGAGCTTAAAGAGGCTGGGCTTAAGGTTTTCGTCTACACCGTCAACTCAAACGACGACTTAGCTTTCGTTAAGAACGCCGGGGTTGATGGGGTCTTTACCGACTTCCCGGACCGGATCCGTTAAGCAGCCGGTTTTCCTCATCCACAAACGCCGACCGACAGCCTAGGCTTGCTGGTTAATTAACGCGGATGGGCGGAAAATGCGGAGGGCGCAGCCGGGTAGTACGAACATCCGGCTCGCCTCCTCAATTCGGCTGCCCTGGTGCCTTAGCTTTTTGAGCACCGGGAGCAACAGCCATTCTCCCATCTCCGCGTTTTCCGCGCCTCCGCGTTACATAACCGAAATATTCGAGCACCAAAGAACTTGGGTGCTTACTGAACGAGGCATAGTTACCAAACAGGGCGTTAAGTACCTAGGTCCTGAAGAGTTAAAGCGCAGGCAGATACGCCGTGCGCCAAACGTAGTACGCGTCAATCACCCCTCTGCGGCCGCGACGAACGATCCTCGGCCCTTTGTCGAAGAGGTCAAGCGGCGAGGCGAGCTTCGCTCCGCGCTTGAGCGCCCGCTTAGCGTGGAAACGTCCAAGCAACCGGAAGACCCGGTTAATGCAGCGCTCGGTCAAGATGCCGCCGCGCTCCTCCCCCGCAGAGAGCTCACGCTGGTACACCGACACGCGCTCAAAGAACAAGGCGAAGTCATCCTCCGAGAAGAGCCGCTGCTCACGGCGAGAAACAGTCACTGAGGCTTCTGACCCACACAGCCGCTCGTGGATGTAGTCGCGCAGGTCGTCGAGCAGCACCGTCGGCAGCGCGTACGGAGTGCCGGCAATAAGGATGCACCTGGCTGCGAAGTTAATATCTCGCACCCGAACTGCCTTAAGCTCTGAGACGCGAACCTTAAGACCGTACGCGAGGGTCGCCAGGATCAGGTCTACCCCACGCAGCCGGCTAAAGAGCGGCTCAAGCTCCTCCGTCGACGGCAACCGCCGCAGCACCTCACCGACCCGCCTAGCCAGCGCCATCGCCAGCTGCGGCGCTCTCTTCCCAGGGGGCGTTCCCTCTGAGATAGCACCCTTAGGGGCAGCAAAAGGTGCCCGCGAGGCGCCCTTTTCTAGCAGTGTAGAGGGCTCACCGTAGCAGCCCGGAAAGAACTCCAAGGCCTTGAAATAAGGCGACATCTCAGAGCAGTTCATGACTGGATACGATGCGGTATCGAAGGGAGTGGATTCTGTTTTCATAGCAGTATGGAAATATACTAGAAATAGCGGCGGGTCAAGGGCGGGGTTTGGGGAAAAGTTGAGGCTACGCATGTTTTCTGCGGAGCATGTCCGTCCCCTTTTTCGTTACCCCGGCGGTATGGTGAATGCTGCCCGCGAGCTTGGCTTCGTCACGCCGAGCACCACCGGCGGATTTCCAGCGGCGATTTCGATTCGGTACGAGGCTGACTTCGCTCCCTGAGACAGGTTGTTGAGAGTAATCTGGTTACGCTTGCTGCGGCGGGTAATGGACGATGCCTGTGTCTCGACGCCGTCGCCGCTCTGGGCAGACGCCTTGCCGCTTTGCTTCACCGTGAAAATGTAGGTCAGCTTAAGCTTCGTCAGCGCCCGTATCGCCTGGGGGCGCGTCAGTCCGCTCTTCATGAGCTTCTTGATCGCGGCATTGCGGGCGCGGGTTGAGAGTTGCGGGGTAACTTGCGGCGCTGTGATTGTGGCGCTGCGGCCAGAGACACTCACCGCAGGTGCTGGGAGGCCGCCGGAGCCCGGGTAGATAGCGACCGGCGTGGGCGTGGCGGGCGATGGTGTCGGCGTGGCACTGAGTATGCCTAAGTAGAGAAAAGCGTTTCCTTCGTTATTTTCGCCGTTGTCGAAATAGCGAGAGCCAATAATGATGTCCGAAGCGCCATCAGCATTAACGTCGCCGGCGGAGCTTACGACCACCCCATATTCGGCACCGACTTGATTCGACTCACCAGTCCAAGCAGCCGTTGTCGCAAGCCCGGAGGCTCCCCCTCGGAAGAGAAAAGCCTGCCCCTCGCCGATGCCCTCTCCATTATCAAAATGACTTGCTCCAACCAGGACATCGTCGTACGCGTCCCCATCGACATCTCCCGCCGCAGCCACCGACGCACCAAAATAAGCAGTAGACTGGTCGCCCTCCTTGCTCCAGCCGGCCTGAGTTGAAAGTCCTCCGGCGGAGCCGTAATACAGAAGCGCTATTCCCTCAGAACTCTCCCCATTTGCGAAGTTATAAGCGCCAATCAGCACATCCGAGAAGCCATCGCCATTTACGTCTCCCGCCGAACTGACTTTTTCTCCATAGTACGCGTTCGCCTGATCCGACTCTCCAATCCAAACAGCTACGGTGGCGAGCCCGGAAGCAGAGCCTCTGTATAGGTATGCTTGCCCCTCCATCGACTCACCGTTGGACATCCCCCAAGCTCCGACCAAAACATCTGAGTACCCATCGCCGTCAATGTCTCCCGCGGAACTAACGGAACCACCGAAATAGCCAAACATTTGATCGGACTGCGCAGTCCAATCAGGATTCGTGGAGGGGCCGCTAATCGAGCCGAGGAAGAGAAAAGCCTTTCCCTCGTTATCCTCGGGCTCGTCGTAGGTCCAAGCACCAACTACTACGTCCGAGAAACCATCGCCATTCACATCGCCGGCAGAACTCACGCTGAATCCATAATTTGAACCACTCTGGTCTGCCTCCGTCATCCAGGCCCATGTTGAAAGACCCGAGCCAGATCCCAGGAAAAGATAGGCTCTCCCCCTAAAAGCCCCCCCGGGCTCTCCAACTAGCACATCGGAGAAGCCATCTCCGTTCACATCCCCGGCGCCGCTAACGCTCCAACCGAAACGAGCCCCTCCAGAATCTGATTCCCTCTCCCAAGAGGCAGACGTCTCAAGGCCAGCCACAGAACCATGGTAGAGATAGGCCCTCCCCTCCTCGTTCTCGCCATTTGAATATGCCCAGGCTCCCACCAATACGTCAGAGAAACCGTCGCCATTCACGTCACCTGCTGAAGCAACGCTGTAGCCATACTGTGCGTCCACCTGATTCGACTCCCCGACCCAAGCAGGCGAGGTTGCAAGCGGATCGACCATTAAAGGATACACTGCTGCTGAATCATCGATATGAATGAGAAGCCGCTGCGCGCGGCTCTTTACTGAATACGACAGCCAACTTGGTATCGTCCTCCCCGACGCATCGAGAACCTTCAAGCCGGCGTACTGCACAAGCTCAGCCCCGTCC
>CANLJX010000001.1 GCA_947491545.1 Deltaproteobacteria bacterium | reverse complement strand
GTCTCGTGCAGGTCTGCATCGAGTTTGCTCATCTGCTCCGTTAGCTCTTCAACCTGCTTACGCAGCGCCTCGTTCTCTCGGCTGAGAGCGGCTGCCCTGGCCTCAAGCTCTGACGGAGCTTTTGGCGCCTCGGCAGCCTTCTGTGGCTTAGGTGGTGTCACCGGAGCAGTTGCCTTCTTTGCTGCCGGTGCCACTTTCGGTGATTGCTTCGGCGGCGGCTCTACCCGGACGACTTTTTCTGCTTGCGGTGCTGTGCTCGCCAGCGATGCCTTTACCGGAACAGCTGGTGCCGCACCAATCGCCTGTGCTGATAACCCCTCCATAATGGCTCGCTCTGCATTTAGGAGCGTCTCACGGAGCTCATCTGAGCTTTGAGGCCCCGATTGGGCGTGGCTAGCTGAGAGGGGAATGACTGAAGAGAGAACGAGATACATGAGAAATCTGCGGCCTGTACAAAAGCCGTTAGGCACTGCAATTCGAGCCTGTAGATAGCTAAAAAACATAGGAACCTTCATTTCCAACCATCCCCTTATCCACCCGGCGGTAGATAGTGCTTCAGCCCTTTCTTAGAAAAGGGCCGGGGTAATGCGTTTTCGTAGGAAGATCAGCAGATTGCCTATTCGAGGCCCATAGTTCTGCGTATTTCATTTAGGGAGCTACCCCCTGGTCGCCGATCTGCCGGTCCAGGCTGTGCAACTGCAGGCTGGCCCGAGGCTCCGTTACCGGCGATTGCACTCTCTAGGAAAGGGTCTTGGTCGGGGACCTGTTTCCGCCTCTGACCCGCCAACTGCGAGTCATCTTCCATGGCAGCCAGGAGATCGACCTCTTCTTGAGTAATTACGCGGCGAGCAGCTCGATTTGCCGAGCTAGCAGCGTCGGATGAGCCGCCAGACTGGTAGCGAACAACGAATGCGAGGAACGCGAGGACGAGCAGGGCTCCTATCTGAACCTTGCTTCCGAGCGGAGCGATGAAGTTGCGGAAACTGATGAGGCTCATATGCTTGGACTATTCCTGGTCCTTCTGACGCTTATAGTATTGCCACCTACCTTGCCGGATCTCAACTACCTCTTCATGTCCTGGGCGGTAGTAATGACCCTCCGGATCCAAGCCAGGTGGAACATCAACTACATCTACCATGGGCTCCTCCCAGACGTACTCCACCACGCCCGGAACGTTGCGGACCTGATACTCCACTACTGGCGGCACAGGAGGGGGTGGTGGGGGGCTGCTGCACCCGACGGCAAATGGCGCGAACGCGAGACACGCAATGGCGACCTTCGTACTAAGATTAGCTTTCATACTGCTCTCCTCTAAACTCCCGAGTCCCTGAAGCCTGACTCCATCATGGAATTGATAGCACCGGATACCCCCGATGCATCGTCGGGTTGGAAGCCCGCACCTCCTAGCATCCGCTCCTGGAGGTCCTTGGCGCCATACGGGGCAATCAAGACTACTTCCTCAAGGGCCTTGCTGAAGTCGTTGTTGTGACGCACCAGCGAATCGCTGAAAAGCTGATTGTCGTCACCGTTGTTAGTGCTCACCCAGTAGAAAGCTGGCTCGACAGGCAGAACGAGAGCGCCCTCACCGATATCCGAAAGCAGGTAGAACTGCGACTCGACTCCCTTCACAGTGCGAAGCCGCATGATTACATCTGCCTGTTGGGGAGTGAGGTTGAACGCCTGCGCCGTGAGATGGAACTTGTTCGGGTCCTGTCGCAGAAAGATCTTGTGCGCGCTGTTTTGCACGATGGCTTGTCCGCCAGAACCTACGTAGAAGTCCTCGCCGGACTGGGAGGCAGCTATAACGATTCCTTTGCGCTTGCGGTAGAGACGGAAGGCGGTCTCAATAGTTCCCGCTTGCGTCTTGCCAATTAGCTCATGCGCCTCATCGAAAACAAGCACCTTACGGGTATCGAGCTCGCGCGGGTCATTCATGACCGTGTCCGCCCATACCATCGCAATTTTAAGGAAAACGCGCTGAAGGTCCGGATTGCGGCTCAGGGCTTTGAGGTCGAATACGATAAAACGCTCCTTGAGCTTCAACGAGCCGGGTCGATCGAAGAACCTCGCGTAGGTGCCCTCACCGTAGTAATCGGCTATCAGAAGCGCTATGCGCTGCCTACGACGAGCAGTATCCTCGGTTTCGTCGACTCTGCGTGGAGCTCGAAGCACTGAAACAACATCGCTCAGGATGAATTCGCGCCGCATTGGGCCACTGCGGTAGATTCGATGGGCTTCGATCAGAGAGTCAGCAACACTGCCGCGCTCAAGTCGATCTGGAGCGTTGCTGCCGTCTGTTGCCATGTCACAGACAACGTCTGCGCACATGTCTATCAGGTCTTTGTAATCGTCGTTGCGGGAATCCGGCGTAATTTCCCCGAGTCGAGCGAGGAAGTTCATTGCAGGAGCCTTTGATGGCGTCGCCTCGTAAACTCGACCGCCGAACAGACGAGCAATCTTGTCAAATCCGCACGGCTGTCCGGTCATTCCCTTGTCGAAAATGAACGTGATCGGGTTGCGCTCGATAATCCGACCATCCGAGAGCGTTGCGTAGTGGCCACGGTTGAGCATCGTAATCAAAAAGCACATCAGGTAGCTCTTACCGGCGCCGGATACACCGCTTATGAGGACGTTTGGAGCGATGTTCGAGTCGTAGAGGTCAAACCCTATCAGCTCTCGGTTCCAGAGACTTGGAAGTAGAATCTGCGCACCAGCGCTTCCACGCCAGTTGCCCCACAGCGGGAACATCCTGGTTGCTCGCGACGACTGCAACACGGTAGTCCAGCCGGCCCCGTCAGTCGCGGGGTCGTAGCAGCCTGGCAGGCTGTTAATTAACACCGCCATATCCGAGATCTCGTGAACCATTCCGCGCGCGCCGTTAAGCTGCGGAAAGGTAGCAACCGCCTCCGAGGTCGCCCTAACAGCCTCGTCGTCCGTCTGGCACACAAAGGTCTGATGAACACCGAGTCGCACAATCTGCTCTCGAGAGTCGTAGAGCTCCTGTCGAGCTTGTCGAATAGCCTGGATCTGGTGAATAACTTTCTGGTTTGAGCGACCTCCCCACGCACGCTCTCGCATGCCGAGGGTGCTGTCGAGTCGGTCGAGTCGCTCGAGCTGCTTCTCCCTAGGATCCTTGGAGAAGGTGACGCTTATGATGTTTTCGTACGGGGCGGATTGAAGCGGTGCAATCATGAGCGGCAGGCAGGCCTTCGGCGGCTTAACCATCGACACTGAGCGGAACACCCGTCCGTCTTTACGGATAATGCCGTCTTTTGGGTGGTCAACGTGCGTCTCTGACACCTGATTCGCGAGCAGGTCTTCAGAATCGTACTCCGGAACCGGAATAGCAGTCGTGCGACCGCGCTTATGCTTTCCTGGCTTAACGCTACGCCGGTTGAGAATCGGGTAGAGCAGGTTGATTAGGTCCTGTCCATCGACGCGGCGCGGCACGAAGCCCAAGTCAGCTAGCTTTGCCGCAGAGCCGTCGATGAGACCCTTAAACTTATTCGCGAAGCCCATGTACTCAGCGTGACGCTGCTCCGCGCTCATTCCAACCGCGCCGTGCATCAACATCTTTAGGGTGCGAGCAATCTGGTTCAACAGGCCCTTACCTTGCCAGGGGGGATCGAAACGGAACGAGATGAAGAGCCTGAGACGGCGCGGTCGGCGCTGCAGCGACCGGCTTTGGCTCGCGAGGCGTATCGAGCGAATCCAACGCCGAGTCATCCAGCCAGCTGGACCGCTCAGCGGGTACTTCGAAATACAATCTCGGAGCAGGTCCTCTACATCGAAGGTCGTAATCCAATTCATCTGCGCTGAGATGGTGTGGTCGAGCGCGTCAAGAAGCTCCTGCATGCGCTCGGTTAGCTGAAATGCGTCCGCGTCCGAAACCTTAGTAATCCATTTCGGCTGAAGCTCCCACATGGACCACAGGGACGCATCAGAGTGAACGAAGATCTCATTCTCCTGGTCCCACTGCGCGAAGGGGAGCAGCTTGTTGAAAACCTGCTCGTCCTGAAACAACCTTTGTCGGGTCAACCTATTAATGCTCATTGTACCTACTCGCTAAAAAGCTTTGGTGGTTCGCCAGTTGCCGGAAGGAAGCGAACTTCTCTCCCAGCATGATCCACCACAACCTGCACCTGCGCCTTACGTTCAATCAGACGGGCCAGCTCATCGATCGTTCCTAGGTTCTCGATCGTGATCTTCTGTTTCGCGATAGAAGGGTCGGTGTAGCTTTGGTAGCGCGAGGTAGCTGCTAGAACCCGTGCAGCTTCTTCCATCGATACGTTCTTGAGATTGAGCTGAAACACAGGCCGGAGAGGAGGCCCAGCCTTGGCAAGATCGGAATCTGAGGTTCCCGGTCGCTCGCGCTGAGGCAGAGCCTCGGGCGGCTGCGTCCAGCGTGTGCGTGAATACACGGGCTCCGGCCCAACTGTCCTCATTGAGGGCAAGAACAACGTACGGGCCTTGCTTGCACTTGGGTCGTACGGCTTAACGCCACCACCGCAAGCCGCGAGCGAGACAACCAGCGCTGCTATGATACCGGAGCAAGGTTTCATTACCGAATATCCTCTGGGGTAACGTACCCAACTGCTGAGCCTCCCTGCGTCCCTCCGAGCTGGGACTCAAGCTCAAACGCATCGGTGACGGCCCACTGGTCCTTCTTCACTTTGAGGTAGTAGAAGTGCGCTGGCACGAGGTCTCCATGGGTGTTTAGGTGGTCTGGCACCCACATCAAACGAACCACGGCCGGCTGGATAACTGGATTCACGGGCTGCGGCGCGAGCGCACGCTGGTAGGTCCCCATCGCCTCAAGTGCTTGTCGAGCACTCTCGCCACCACTACCATCAGCGCGTAGGGCATCATCGTTCTTCTCTCCGAGATACGCCTCTGGAGGCGGGGTTTCGTAGAAAGGGTTAAAGACCCGACTCAGTGTGGTGCAACCCGATAGCAGCGCTGCGAGAGCTAGGACCTGAAGGGGACGGAAAAGTACTTTCATAATAACCTCAAGCGCTAATCCAGGGATGCGTACACAACTGAAGGATTCTCATCCTCAAGAGATTCGAGTAGGTCCGGTATCGCAAGTGACTGCGAGAACACAGCCGTTGCTTCGCGATTCGAGAGAACCTGCACTACAGGAACAAGCTGAGACACTCGGTCGCGGATTAGGAGCTGCCACTGCTCGGCGGCCGAGGAAAGAGCCACACCACCCGCGTAACGACTTGCATCGCTGACGCTGACTGAGTTTGTGCCGTTGCCGTAAATGATGTTGTTGGTGTTGGCAGCAGCGACCGCCTGGCCAAGTCCCGCGAGACCTCCTGCCATGGCAGCTCCGCCAATCGCTTGGCCCAGTGGATCAATCAGCACACCCGCCATTCCACGGATTCCATCCTCGCCAACAACCCAACCGTCGATGGCAAACTCCTTGCGCCGTCCGTTCGCCAGCCTAATGCTCAGTCTAGTTAGTCTGAAGAGGACCCTGGAGTCGGTGAGCGAACCTTGCGCGGCGGCGATCACTCGAGCCTCTCCGAGAGGAATCGTGTTTCCGTCTGGTCCCATCACGTTTCCAAGCAGCTTGAGTACAACCGGATACGGAGTGCCATCTGTTGGAGCGTTTACACCGGCGAGCAGCTTCACTCGTACCGAGTCGCCAGGCATGACCGCTGCCAGTTTAGGCTTAATTGGCGGCGGCGGGGGCTGGACCGCGACCGAATCGCTTGCGAAGCTCGTGAGCTCCTCGGGGTCGGCGGGAACAATATCTTCTCCAGCGACGTCAGAAACGTCCCTTGGAGCAGTATTGACCTGCTGAGTAGTTGGATTCTGCTCCATGCTCGATATGCGTTCGAGGATCTTCTGGAAGATCTCGGCTGTGGTGTTTTCGAACTCCTCCATCTTCTTGAGCTGTGCGGCTTGATCAGCTTGCAGCGAAGCCAGCTGCTGGCCCTGCGTCTTAAGCTGTCCATCAAATCGAGCTACAAGGTCCGTCCAACGCTCATCGTGGTCTCCTGCACCGGCCGTGGTCTGCTGCTCCTTTCTTGGAGCGCGACCGCGGCGTGGGCTGTTCTCGGAAAATATGAGGAAGAGGAGTGCGACGCCCACAAGACCAGCAACTACCTGGGTCTTTCGGTCACTTTTGAGGCGCAGTGCTAAATCTTTCATCATCTGTGACATACTTCACCTACCTTGCTAGCGAGACCTTGTCACAATGTAGACCTTCGCGTTGTGCTTGTTCGAAATCTGCTCTTCTACGTTCAGTGGCCGGGCGGCGAGCTCCCAAGCAGAGGCTGAAACAGCGCGAGTGCCATCGATGCGGAAGGTTGCTGGATTCAGCTTCTGGGATTGGTCGAGGAGGTTTGTGGTGTCTAGCACGTAGCCCCAGAGGTTCGGTCCGATGAACATGCGGTCAATCTTTGCAAGAATCGACCCATCGCTTACGACCGTTTGCCCCTTGTACTTTTCGCTCGAGGTGTAGCCTGGGATCGTCTTCTTGCCGAACTCTGCAACCAGGACCATCTCACGCATGAGGCCGGAAACTTTGCTCGCTGGGGCGTACTCGTAGCTGCGCTCGGTGTACCCCTCCGGCGCGGACTCCTCTTCAGCTCCGAAGGCGCCCTTTCCGTCTTCGATTAAGAGCTGCGCATCGCGCGGGTTCTCTTTGCTCGCCACCAAGACTCGGATCGGGTAAGAGCGGCCATCATTAAGCCGCACGATCAGGGCAGCACCCTCCGCCGACATGTTTTGCTTGCCGAACAGAATGAGAGCGGAGCCCTTATTTTGGATTGCGATCGGAGCGTTGGAGTTGTGGAAGCCATCTTTTATCTGTCCGCCTTCGAACATGATCTCAGTCGGCTCACCGATATTGACGTATACCTCGATTTCGCCGTCTCCTTGCTGGTACTGTACGTCGCGGGCGAATACCGGCGCCGAGTAGCTGAGAGCCACCAGGGCCACCGCCGCTGAGAGTTTCGCTGTTCTTCGGGCCATAGTCGTCACACCTCTAAAGCTTCTCATCTACTACTCTCCCTCTCCCGGACGCTCGCCGCGCGTATTGGGGTTGAAGACGATGTTAGTAATCACAATCCCGTAGGGATTTACTGGGTTTCTCGGTATAGTGGTCAACTCAAGCCTGTAGCGGCTAGTAACGCTCGGAATAGGGGCTCCAGCGATCACCTTCCAACGCTCACCACTGATCGATACGTAGACCTTGTTGCCCTCGCGCTCCACTTTGGTCTTTAGCGGGTCTACGAAGAACACCTGGGTTCTCAAGGTAGTCTCAATAGCCGGCAGCTCCGAGTTCATGTTCTCGTCGTTAAACTTCGTGAGCAGCGGCTCCTTAAGCATTGAGCGAGCGACCTCAAATTGCTTCCTCGCCGTATTCGGCTGGTAGGTCGCAACGAGGTTAACGTAGTCGTTAGCCACATTAACGAATTCTGTGTCTGGAATATCCTGAGCAGCGTACATGCCCGGCATTGGCTTCGATGGAACTGAGAGGGTGATCTCTCGTGTGGACCACATGACGAGGGCGAAGATTATTGCGATGAAAGTGGTCGGGAGCTGAATCAGGGAGAGTGCTCGCCACATCATCGCCTGGTCTTTGTAGTTCTCCCAGAGACGGATGGTATCGTTCTGGCTGCGAGCAGCAGTGAGCTGGGTGTCTGCCACCTTCTCCCTCACGCCTTGTGCCGCCTCCTTTATCTTACCCATGGAAACCTCTTCTTTAACCGCTCAAACTACCGATTCGCAGGGTCACCGAACCCCTTGTTGATAACCTTCTCTAACTCAAGCTGCCGAAACAGAGACTTGCCGCTGAGTTCTCGCACCGGCGCGCCACTCCACACAGGCTGCAACTTCGACGGTGCCGGAATTCCGATCGGCTCGAATCCCAGATTCACCATGCACAGGTTGCGAACTCCGCGTTCTTCATCTGGAAAGCGTTTGCGCATCATTGCGATAACGAGCGTCGTTCCGATCATGATCAATACAAGGAAGGGCATGGCATTTGCTGGCTTATGTAACGAGGCACCAACCATCAGCGCCATCGTCAGACCGGCCATCCACTCCATGAGCTTGCATCCCGCAAAGGTCCAATCTTCATTTAGGCAGGGTATTACGTCGCCGCTATCCATAGGTCTTTCGAGCCTCTTTTAGTAATCAACGCCGCTTACCGCTTTGCTTCAGGCAAAAGACGGGGATCGGCTGAAAACTTAATGCCTCCGCGGGTGGCCTTAGGCTGCGGGTCCAGTACCCGCTCAAGGTCCTCCGCTCGATCTATCAGGGTGTTACGCCACTTAACTGGGTCTAACAGTTCGTCGGGACGGGCTATTTTTCGTGCGGTGTC
This sequence comes from Deltaproteobacteria bacterium, assembly GCA_947491545.1. Classification (GTDB taxonomy): domain Bacteria; phylum Bdellovibrionota_C; class UBA2361; order UBA2361; family OMII01; genus OMII01. The sequence continues at coordinate 87,769 of CANLJX010000001.1, read as the reverse complement.
GAACTCGTTGAGGGCCGCGATGAGCAGAGCACGGGCGCGCGCATAGTGAGCCACCGCTTCCACCGCTGTCTCCTGGTCAGCCGCTCCGAGAGCCACGGTCCGACCCTCTGCGTAAGTGGGTAAAACACCGAGCCCGAGCAAGGCCATAAAAAGCGACGCGGTAGTGATTGCTTGCCTAACCATTTGAACCCCTTGGCCAAATCTACGTTTTTGAGGGTCTATCTCTCCCCCAACTCCCTATCGCCACAAAGCCCCCATTCACTAGAGGAAAGCTGGCTATTCTGTAATTCGGAAAATCATCCGAAATACTCTGATAGGGGGGAGGGGATACCTCGTACCCGGGAGGCGGAAGTCGCCTCCTGTGTGGGGGTATGGCGCTTTTCGACTCGTTTGTTGCTTAACGGCGAAAACAGTTGGAAGCTGGTTGCTCTTGTCGTTTTTAGGAAAGAAAGCCGACCTAATGGGCTTTCCTTGCTTGAACTCGTAGGTCAGCCGTACACTCCCTGCTCGAGGCCATTGGTCTTCTAACGGCAGGTTTTTTCTAAGGGAACATGTAACGGTGGTAGAGGGGTTGCCCACGCCAGATGAGAAGGACCTCGAGCTTCTTCGCTCGGTCCGCCGCCGTAACTACTCGCGCCTCTTAGCCAGGTCAGTCTTTGCAATCATCGGCGCCCTGCTTGGTGTGCTCCTAACCGTTCACTTCGTTCGTCGCAACGAGCCTGTTGAGTTCCGGTTGGCTGACGCACGTCGAACGATCGACTCAAGCGGCATCCAGTGGAGCGAAGATGTTTCTGGACAGATCGCTAGCTACCAAGAGTGGCTCTATCTGCACGGCACAGCGCTGGAGGCCTCGCTCTTTGCGGATTCAGCAAGCTTACTTGCGCACAGCATGGTCGCTACCGCCGGCGATGATACCGATGAATCCGAGATGGGGCTCTTCCGACAGGTCTATCTCTCTCTGCACATGGGACTGATGCGAGTACTGTTCCTCGTTATCGCCTCTTTGCGGGCTCTGATTGTCGTGATGGCAGCAGCAATCGTCCTCGGCCTCAGGTCCTTCCGACCGTATTCAGGCGACGATGTTCTGGGCCAACTGGGTAACGGACGGATGTTCTACTCCGGTGTCAGGGCGGGGCTCGACAAGCTCACGGCACAGGGTGCCCCTGACGTGCAGGTGCGTGGACTGGCCTGCCCGCAGCTAGCAACGCAGGTTGAGACTCGAGCCTCTCGCATCTGGAGCGTTCTTGGGGAGTACGGCGCACAAAACAGCACCAACGAAGGCCTGGTAGCGGTGATCACTAAAAACCGATCAGTATCCGCGTACGTGGCGGCACCCGAAGATGATGGCGCTCTCAATAAGGCATGCGCGGGGACGACCCTCGGAGAGCACGCGCCCGACCTTCTTGAAGCAGCTCTTTCGTTGCACGCTCGCTTCGCTGCAGGCGAGTTCTCAGAGGCTTTGCCGGCTGGACCCGAAGCGACTACAGGTAAGCCCTTCACCTCAGGGGAGTACGCATCCGCCGTCAGATCGGCCCTAGATCGCGTTGTGTCACCCGAGCTCAAGCGCGAACTTGGAGCGCTTTCGGCGGCGGAAGTTGCGACAACGATCCTCTCCCTGCAATGCGGTAAGGTTCTCGCGCACTCTTTCGAGGGGGGACGATGGATCCTGCGGTCTCAGTTTCCCCAACTCAACGCTCGTGCGGTGCTCCACTCGGTGCTGGCGTACCCCGAAGAGTACGACTTTTACCAGCGCACTCGAATTCGACAGGCGCTCATTTACGCTTCTCGTTCAAGCTCGTTTGCCCCCGTTCGGATGCCGATTGGGATGCCTAATGATATTTGGGCACTCCGACAGTGGGTTGAGGTGCTGCTTGCAAACCCTCACGAGCTACCAGCTGCGGCGGATGATGTTGAGCTCGTCGGCGTGGTGCGCGCAGCACACCAGGCTTGGAATGACGAGTTCCTGGCATCCCTCGACTCTGCCGCACCAGGAGATGCAGGGTACGTTGCAACGGCAGCAGGGCTACTCTTCGTTCCGCTCAAAGATGTATTGGCGATCCTGAAGCGAGCTGTGCCATCAACCAGCATCAAAAGACTGGAGGAGCTCCTGACCGCCGTCAGCACCAAGCAGCGTCTGCGCTCGGCCGAACTGGCGAAGCGCGACGGAGAGCTTCCAGACCAGCTTTCGTTTGACCGAATTTTTCCGCCGCTGACCGATTCTGAAGTTGAGACCCTTACGAAGCTGCACGGCTACTCGGAGCGCGACATTCGGGACTGGTCAGCGATGCGCATCGTTCTCACCTCGTACGCCTGGCTCGCGCGACGCGTCGGCGACTACACAGTCCCTGAGAGCTCCCTGATATTCGCCGTGTTCAAGGCGCGCGATCCCCTACCAGGAGCAAATGATCTTGGGCTTCTCGGCAAGTCCGGCCTCGTGCCATTCCGTGGAGCGAGGCTTGAGAGCCGTCGGGGTGCATCGTGGCACTCCCGCTTCCTGTTCGCTGACAAGGCGACGATGTCTGAAACTCAAGAGGACTTTGAGAAACTAATGCAGGGGCTCGAAGAAAAGCTGGAAGACGAGGCGTCGAGTTCGCTCTCGCCGGTGAGTGCGTAAGGGACCTTAAGAGATGGCACGTAGCTACAAAAAAACGGACTACGGAGCTCTGCGGGACGAGCGGATACGTCAGGCGATGCTCGCATCAGGACTCACCGCGCTGGGTTCTCTCGGAGTGGCACTTTCGCCATTCGCTAGCGCGCTCGATCCGATGGCTCTCTTCGGCCTCGGGCTCATTCCTGCAGCGGCTCTAGGCAGGAACGCTTTCGAATGGGGCAAGCAACACTCACTTGAATTGGAACGGGCGCGGGAATCGGAATTTCGCGGAGGGAAGGAAGTGCTCGGCATGCCGCCCGACCGCGAGTCGATCGGCAGAGCAGTCGAAAATGCTCGTGCGAAAAACAAGAAGATGATCGACCGCTACCTGGTGGGCTTCGAGCTTGAGTCTGGAGATCCTCTATGGGTGGATGATGATGAAATCTGCACTCACGGGGCCGTCTTCGCAAAAACCGGAGTGGGAAAAACGCTCTGGCTTGAGTCGCTCATCTTTCAACAGATGGCCCGTGGTCGCGCGAGTGGCTGCACCTTTATTGATGCTAAGCGTGACTCAGCGACACTTGCCCATATTATCTTGATGGCGATGGTCACTGGCCGAATAGAGGACCTTATCATCATCGATCCATTTGAAAGCGTCCATGCATACAACTTCGTGCTTACCGGCCAGCGAGCGGACGTAAAGGCAAGAAAGGTGCTCCGTGCGGGCTTGCCGCCTACATCGGACCAGAGCACGACGAAGCACTACGACCGATTGGCGGCGGACTCCATCTATCGCATGGTACGCGCTATGGAGAGCTTTGGGTTGGCCTGGTCAATTCGTGATATCGCCGTATCGCTCTCTGCCTTCCAGCTCGCGTACCCACACCTACGAAATATGCTCAACAAGATCGGCGCACGCCAAGCGATGGTCGAGCTTGGGCACCTTGCCTCGAGTTACCGAAGCGTTAAGGGCGTTCTTGATACCGCACGCATCACCGACAACCTGCGTGGCATCGCGTCCGAGCTGCACGCTATCTCTGGGAGCGAGGCGGGCGAGATCTTCTGCACCCGCTACACAGACCTCGTTCTCACCGACGCAATTCTTCGCGGAAAGATTATTTACTTCATGCTGCCTCGGCTCGAAGAGGCCGAGAGCGCCGCGCGTATGGTAAAGGTGTTCCGAGAAGACCTGGAAGTTTCAATCGGTGAAATCACATCATCACGCATCCATAACCTCGAGGACCCGCACCTAGTCATCATCGACGAGGGGTCCTCGACCTTCGGACCTACTTGGGCGAACCTTTTTGAGCTTGCGCGTCGCGGCCGGTTTGCGCTGCTCTTCGGCGCGCAGTCCACTGGTGGGTTAACCGATGCCGCAATGGGCCTCTCTGAAGCGTTTTACGAGCGCGTGATGGCCAACGTAAACCTGAAAGTGATGATGCGCATTGGAGACAACCGCACGGCTTCCGACATGACAGAGTGGTTCGGAAAGATCGCTTCCACGAAGAAGTCCGTTGGCACCGGAATTACTACTGGACTCTCAAGCACCCTACTAAAGGGCTCGCTCGACCTCAGCGCGCGACGAAGCGGTGGAGAGTCGCAGAGTGTCAGCTACCAGGAAGCTGAAGAGGACTTGGTAAGCGCTGAAGAGCTAAAGCATGAGATGTCTGCAGAGAAGGGTCTCGCCTGGTTCGACCTTGGAAACGGAAAAATCGTAAAGGGCCGCTCGTTTTGGTTTAATGCCAATCTTCCGGATACGTGGGAGGGGCGAGAGTTTATCGTCCATCCTGAGAAGCTCGAGGTAGACGAGATCGGACTTGCAGACTGGGTGGATGAGCAGATTCTTTCGCAGGAGCAGGAAGAGACATCGCAGAAGTTTGCCCCGAAGCCACGCAGTGCCCAGGACCCGGCGCCGATTCCAGAGAAGCGCAGCCCGAGCACTCCTCCGGCGAATACTGCGAGCGGAGGCGGAGCCGAGGCCTCTCCTCCTGGATCCTTTAAGCTTGGTCCACTGCTACGAGCTGGTGGCCGTCCGAGAGGCTCCGTGACGTCTCTGCTAAAGTCGCCGCCCCCTCCGGCTCCTCCGGCGCCAGAGAGCGCACCCGCCGCGCCTCAGGCACCCCCTCAGCCACCGCCCAATCAGAAAGGGAAAGGTGAGCCCCCGAAGCCGAGCGGACCAAAAACGGGACCCCTTAAGCTACGAAAATAACAGTGCCGGTGAGGCGCCCACACAATCTTAGGTTCAGGTGGGAACTCCGCCAACTGTATGAAACATTTGCTTTCGGCTGTTTCCCGCAGTAGTGTTTCCACAGAGATTTCGAGGGAAACTTGCCTCCAGGTTCTTGAGTGACGCGGCGGTCCCGTCGATAGATTTCAGGAATGGGGAGGGAGACCGGAGAGGCCGGACACGTGGCGGCTCCTCACCCTCCAAAACGCGTTAACGGCACGGTCCGTGAGTGGGGCCGACTGTGAAGCAGCTCAAATAAGTCGGACACGTAGCGAAGTTACCGACGCGAGTCGCTCACAGGTTTTACGAAAGGTGAAGGTTATTTATGTACCGCGGTGGCGTCACGTTCTCGATCAACAAATCCTTCGGTCGGCTACAACTCGTCCCCGAGCCACAAGGTCTTCGGCTTTTTTACACGCCAATTGTTGAAGGCGCTGAAGCCCCTGGCGCTCCTGGCAGCCTCGACATGCTCCTTCCAATTGACGCTATCGGAGGCCTGTGGGCCACAACTCGCGCGTTTCTCTACGGCGTTGAGTCTCTCGACGAAAACGTAATCCTTCAGAGCGGCGAGAGTGAGAGCGACTCAGATACCCTCATCAAGCTCTACCGCGACAAGCCCCGTGGACAGCAAGGGAAGCTAAGCGGCGAGGAGACATGTTGGCTCCGTATCGTCACCGGCCGCACCGAAGAGGAGCGGCGCCGAATTAAGCTTGGGCCCCGTGACCTTCTCTGTCTTGAGCTCGCGTGCACCTCAGTCATGACGCTGTCGAGCGAAGCTGGGACTCACAAGCCTGCCCTCATGTAAGTATCTGCCCGCGCTCAGCGCAGGCAATGAAGGGCATCAAAAAGCTGCCCAGCCGGGAAGGAGACTCCTGGGGGCTGTGAGTTGCCTGACTCAGGGTCGATACTCCAACGAGGCCGCACGGCGCACACATCCACGTCGTTTTTCTGGAGAAGGCCCACAACGCTCACGTGCTGTGGCCACTTGACCACCCAGATTCGCCCTTGCGGGCCCTCGGGCTGCCGCGCTGAATCCAGAAGCCCTGACAGGACATCAGTCGACTGCTCGCCTCGCATCTCAGCGCGCTGAATCCAAGAAACACGGGAATCCTCGCCGCGCGAGAGCAGCAGCGCTGTTACCTCGCACAGAAGCTTGTCTGCCTCTTCACCAGCCCCAAGCCGGGCATGAAAGTTATTCGCTTCCTCAAGAGTTAGTGGCTGCTGCTCAGATTCATGGCGATGCTCAAGCACGTAATAGGCTGACTGATCCGCCGTGTACTGAAGCATTAAGCAGTGTCGGACCAGTGGATCTTGCTCTCTGATCGGCAGCAAGGGAAGCCGGAAAACCCCTTGAGAAACCTCTTCTGCCCCCTCCCAAATTGAGATCGCAGTGGCCTCCGCGTCACAGTACTCCTGAGCTCTTTCCGCGCACACAGCCGGAGACTTGCTTCCAGTAGCAAGCTCCTCGACCAGGACCTTTAGCTGCTCGAAGGCGCCCTCAACCGTTGCGGAATCACTTGAAATGAACCTACGGCCGCGAATTTCTAGCGCACGCAAGGCAAGCTCAAGGCTTTGCCGAAGGTCGAATGAATCAAGCGGCTCATGAACACCACGTGAGAGAGCAAGAAGCTCCTGCACGATCGAATCGCCACAATTTCGGATCAAGCGCTCGGCAGCGATGGCCGCCAACGGACCGGTTGACGCAACACTGTCGTGCACAGAGCCTTTGGCGGGCGTTGGGGGACGCTCGGCAAGGATGTGTCCCGCGAGCTCGAATGCACCGAGAATCTGCCGCATGCCATCGCGAGAGAACGGAGCAGAGGATAGCAGCAGGGCAGTGGCGCCAGGCCGAGCCTGATCTAGCTCTTTGTTCTGGCGCTTCTCAACCGCCCAACTGGTGAGGCTCTCCGGGCTTTCGACAACGAGCGCTGGCTCAAGACCCCTCTGAAGCAGCACAGCGCGGTACAGCGCGGCGAGCCCAAGGACGTCCGGGGCGAGCCTCTGCAGCGGTCCGCCGTGTGGCGCGAAGATTAAGAGGTCGACCTGCCCTAGGTCTACGCTGGGCCGGGGCAGGTACAGGGAGTTCGCCTGTTGTGTCGGGCGGGGGCTGGCTTGAAATTGCTGGGTCATCAGCGCCTCACTGTAGCAGCCGAGGGCAGGGTACAGCAGGGGGATTTTCGCGCTAGGAAGAAGGAAAAAACCGCGACTACAAGCCCAGATGGTGCCCAAGCAGGTGCCGTCTAGGCAGCCAGACTAGGGTTTACTCAAAACCCAGAATTAGGCAGTATACCTGCGATTTCTTGGAATTTCTCGCCCGGTGGCGGCGCCATCCACCGGCTCCCGCACAAGCATGGGGCGCCCCGTAGACGTTCGGAATTTCGTATGACAGAGCAGAACAGCTTCCGCAAAGTTGAGGCCCGGCCTCATTTTCCATCCCTTGAGAAAGGGATCGTCGAGCAGTGGAAGAAGCGCTCCACCTTCAAGCGTTCTCTAGAGAAGACCCGCAACAAGCCTGAGTTTATCTTCTACGACGGCCCGCCGTTTGCGACAGGCAGCCCCCACCACGGCACAATCTTCGTCTCCGCGCTTAAGGACGTAGTCGGGCGATACAAGACCATGCGCGGCTACTACGTGCCCCGTACCTGGGGCTGGGACTGTCACGGCTTGCCGATTGAGACGATTGCAGAGAAGCAGCTGGGCTTGAAGGACAAGAGCGAGATCGAGCGTTCTGTCGGAGTCGCGGCATTTAACAGTGAGTGCCGCAGAATAGTCTCTGAGTACGACGGCAACTGGCGCAACTACATCGACCGTATCGGCCGCTGGGTCGACATGGAGACTCCGTATCGCACCCTCGACCGCTCCTTTATGGAGTCGGTGATCTGGGCGTTCGGGGAGGCGTACAACAAGGGCTTTATCTACAAAGACTACAGAGTCGCTCCGTACTGCTACCGCTGCGAAACATCGCTCTCGCTCTCTGAAACCCGCGTTGACGACAGCACTCGGCCGAAGCAAGACAGGACGATCACAGTCAAGTTCGCCCTCAATGGCATGGACGGGGTATCGGCCCTTGCCTGGACGACAACTCCCTGGACGCTGCCGTCGAACTTGGCACTAGCTGTCGGCCGCGACGTTGAGTACGTAGTTGTCGATTCGCCGCTAGGGAAGGTGCTTTTAGCGAAGGCTGCCCTAAAACGTTACGAGCGCGAGCTTGGAAAGGGGCCACAGGTTCTGGCGGCCTTCACTGGCGAGCAGCTCGTTGAGAAGAAGCTCACGTACGGGCCTCTCTTCCCGTACTTCGCAGCCGCTGACGCCTTCCGCGTCATCGCCGCCGACTTCGTTTCGACCGAAGACGGAACGGGGATTGTGCACATGGCACCAGCCTTTGGCGAGGACGACTACTGGGCTTGCCGCAAGCACGGCATCGAGGTGCAGAATCCGGTCAACGCCAGCGGGTGCTTCACCCCAGAAGTGGCGGATTTCACCGGCCAGAACGTGCACGACGCAAACCCGGCGATCATCAAGCTGCTCAAGGAGCGCGGTGTTGTGCTGCGTGACGAGACGATTGAGCACAACTACCCACACTGCTGGCGCTGCCGAACTCCGCTCATCTACCGAGCGCTAGACGCGTGGTACCTGAGTGTTGAGCCGATACGCGCACGCATGGTGCAAACAAACGAAGAGATCGATTGGCACCCGGAGACCGTGAAGTACGGACGCTTTGCGAATTGGCTCGAGAATGCTCGCGACTGGAACATCTCCCGCAACCGGTACTGGGCGACTCCGATCCCTGTATGGGAGTGCGCAGGTTGCGGGGAGAGAAAGGTGTTCTCCTCAGTTGAAGAGATCGAGCGGGAAGGGAAGGCCTCCCTGCCAGACATCCACAAGGAGTTCCTCGACGCGGTCAAGGTTCCGTGCAAGTGCGGAGAGAAGATGCAGCGGGTGCCTGAGGTCCTAGACTGCTGGTTTGAGTCTGGCTCGATGCCGTACGGGCAGTTTCACTATCCGTTTGAGAACGCCGAGCACTTCCGATCGCACTTCCCGGCTGACTTTATCGTAGAGTACACCGGCCAGATCCGGACCTGGTTCTACTACCTGCACGTGCTCTCAACCGTTCTCTTCGACCGGCCGGCGTTCAAGCACTGCATGGTGCACGGAACGCTGCTCTCTGCCGATGGGCGAAAGATGTCGAAGAGCCTCAAGAACTACACCGATCCACTCCAGCTCATGGACACCTACGGGGCAGATGCGCTGCGCGCGTACCTATTCTCTTCAGCCGCAGTTGGAATCGAGGATTTAGCGTTCCGCGACGACGGGGTAGAGGGGCAGATTAAGTCGATTCTCCTGCCGTTCTGGAATGCGCTGTCGTTCTTCACGTCCTACACAGAGGTCGACAAGCTCTCAGCAGCGGATATTCCGCTCGCGGAACAGGAGCTCGGCGAGCTAGATCACTTCATTCTGTCAGAACTTGAGATACTCAAGGCGTCAGTCACGGACGGGCTAGACACCTACCGCGTGAACGACGCGATGCGGCTATTCGCGCCGTTTTACGACACCCTAAACAACTGGTACATCCGGCGTAGCCGATCGCGGGTGTGGTCGGATGATCCGCGCTCAAAAGAGAAGCTTGCTTTCTACGCCACCCTGTACGACGTGCTCACGACCTGCGCTCAGCTTATTGCTCCGCTCTGCCCGTTCATCGCCGAACTCGTTTGGGAGCGGCTAGGGAAGACTGAGAGCGTGCACTTATCAGAGTGGCCAGAAGCCCGCCCGTCGCTCGTAAAGGAGACGCTCTCCCGGCAGGTGAACCTGGTGCGCGGGATGGTGTCGGCTGGCCTCTCAGTTCGCGCCAAGGAGAAGCTGCGGGTTCGGCTGCCACTCGCCACGGCGAAGATCGCCGTCAAAAATCCCGAGTTGCTAGAAGCTTATGTTTCAGTGCTGTGCGGCGAACTTAACGTCAAACGGGTGGAGTTCCTGACGGACGCTTCGTCTATCGCCACGCTCTCAGCCAAGGTCAACGCACGCGTTCTCGGTCCGCGGCTAGGTGGGCGCGTTCAAGAGGTGATCCAGAAGGTGAGAGAGGGAGCTTTCGAAGTGACAGGAGAGGGCTCTATCCGCGTCGGCGATATCGACCTTGGACCAGGCGAGGTTGAGGTTGGATTCTCAGGGAAGCCCGGACTGGCAGTTGAGTCTGGAGCCGGATTCGTCGTCGCTTTAGATACTGCAGTCACTCCAGAGCTCGCGCTCGAGGGGCAGGCTCGCGACTTGGTTCGCGAGATACAGGACATGCGCAAAGAGGCAGATCTTCACATGGCCGACAGGATTCGGCTCTCGATTAGCGGTGCAAACGCGCTCATGGCTGCGCACGAAGGGTACATCAAGTCAGAGACACTCTGCACCGAGGTCGCACCAGCTCTCTCACAGCCGCTCGTGCGGCGTGAAGTCGGACTCGAAGCGGGACCGGCGATAGTAGCGCTTGAGCGAGCAGGCTAACGGTCGGCAAGTAGTTATGGCCGGCAAGAAACCCTCCAGGAGGCGCCTCGATCAACGGCTCGTGTTAGAGGGGCTCTGTGAGAGCCCTGAGGCTGCGCAGCGCGAGATCTTGGCAGGGCTCGTCAAGGTGGACGACGCGCGTGTCGACAAGCCGGGCACGCCCGTGTCAGACAGCTCAACAGTCAGTATCGAAGGCCGAAAGGCGTACGTGGGCCGAGGTGCACTTAAGCTTGAGGGCGCCTTCACAGCTTTCGGGCTAAGCTGCGATGGAATGGCGTGCGCCGATGTAGGCGCCTGCACCGGCGGGTTCACGGAAGTGCTCTTAAAGAGGGGAGCAGCACGGGTGTACGCAATCGACGTTGGCTACGGCAACCTCGACTGGAAGCTTCGCTCAGACCCACGCGTCGTCGTGATGGAACGGACCAATGCCAGGTCAATAGCCGCGCTTCCTGAGCCGATCGCGTTTGCCACCATGGATCTCTCGTTTGTTTCCCTCACGAAGGTGCTCCCAGTTGTTTCAGGGTGGCTCGCGCCGGGTGCAACGCTTGTGGCCCTGGTTAAGCCTCAGTTCGAGGCTGAGCGCCACGAGATCGAGGAGGGCGGCATCGTGCGAGACCCGGCAGTGCACGCCCGTTGTGTGGCGCAGGTACGGGACGCCTTGCCAGCCTGCGGGCTAACCTTCAAAGGGGTCGAAGAGTCACCGATCCAGGGCGGAGACGGGAACAGGGAGTTTCTTCTCTGGGCCACAAAATAGCGGTCAAAGCGCAAAAGAGGGCCAAATGGGCGGCTTTCGGCAATCCTCACTATCGACCGATAAGTAAAGTTATCGGTCAATAAGGGGCGACCCCGCATTGGACTGCAGGGCGACCCCCGCTGCTAACCAGCCTTGGGGGCTGCGGGCACGACAACACGGAGTACCCGGGTGCCTACGGTCCCCAAGCGGTCTCGCACCGTCAAAACCACTCGGTACACCCCTGGGCGCGCAAAACGCTTCGAGAGCCTCGCTGCGGCACGTGACGAGCCATCGGGAAAGCTCCAGACATAGCGTAGCGGCTCACCCTCGGGGTCGCTCGACGCGGAAGCGTCAAACCTGAACGAGCCGCGTTTGTTCAGGCGCTGGGCGCGCGCCACAGCCTTCGGCGGTCGGTTGACGTAGATCGCCTGAAAGGTTCGGGGCTGGCTGTCAACGACGAAGGTCCGCGCAGGACTACGCAGGCCATCGCTCCAGCGCTCAAAGCTCCTCCCGGCGTGGACGCCCGAGGCCACAATGGTCTGCTCGGAGCCTACAATCGGACCAAAGAGCGCTGGTGCAATCAACTCTCGTTCATCATCAATGTACGTGATGATTGCGCCTCCGGGGATGCTTGAAACTTTGTACTGGGCCGTTTCAGGCAGTATCGGAAGGCAGCGGTTGTCGACTAGCCCCTCCCCCGCCGACGCGCTCAAACAAAGTTCGTACGATGTATTGTCGGAGTGCTCCTCGGGGACGAACGAGCCCGACGCCCCAGATATCTCAGTCACCAGATGCTCGTGCTGGTTGTGTCTCTGAAGCACGAGCCACGTCAGTGACGGCGCATCGCCGGCAGAGACCGTTGCGTGACCGGAAAACGTAATAGGTCGACCGATCTGGTAGCGCACTCCCGGCAGCGGGTAGTCGATTATCGCAACCGGTGGCGAAACACCCGTTCGCACCATGATTTCCTCTGAGCTCTCAGTAAACGGGGCAGTCTTTTCGGTTACCGTAAGGGTTGCCGCAAACGCACCGACTCGGGTGTATACGTGAGTCGGATTCTCCTCAGTCGAGCGCACCGAACCATCACCGAAATCCCAGGTGTACGAAAGCGCCTGGCCGTCGGCGTCGTACGTGCCCGTGCTTGAGAAGCTCACCGTTAATGGAATATCCCCAGCAGCTGGCAGCGCCTTAAGGCGAACTGTTGGTGGAGTGTTCTGGCCCTCCAGATACTTAAATCTCCGAATCTCGCTCGTGCGGGTCTTAAGGTCGATGTACACCGCATAAATATTCGTGTCGGGTCCCGTGATGAGCTGGACGGCGCCGAGCGGCGAGCTTTCCTGCGCAAAATCGTGTCGAGTCGGGCGCCCAAAAGAGTCGAATGTTAGGTAACGAATAAAACGCTGCGCGTAGTCTGCATAGAAGAGCGCCCCGCGGTAGCTCGCTGGGTACGAAGAGCCCTCATAGAAGGCAATTCCAGTGATCGACGAGCCGAGATCTTTGCCGGTGCTGTCGTACGGATGGCGGTACGTAAAGAGCGGTTTCGTGACGGCGCCCTGCCCGCGCGCGTACAGCGCGTTGCAGGCATAAATCGTTTCAGGAGCTTGCTTAAATCCAACCTGCGGGATGCTCTCATCCGCCATGCCCTCAAGCGTTGCACGATTCAAGAAGCCGCCCTCGTAGCACGGCCACCCAAAGAGGGCTCCCTTGCCAACATTAATCTCCTCGTAATAAGAGGTTCCGACGTCTCCAGCGTAGATTTGGCCATTCGCTTGGTTGAGCGTTACCCTGAACGGGTTTCGAAAGCCTAGAGACCAGACCTTCGAGCGATTTGAGTCCGGACGCTCTGCGTCGTAATAAGGGTTTCCCGGAACCCCCACACCAGTGTCCGGGTCAACTCGAACCACCCTCCCCGCCATGCTATCGAGGTCCTGGCTCCTGAACGACAGCGTCGACGGGCGATCGTAGTCAGAGCCGTCTCCGAAAGAGGCTATAAGGGTCCGGTTCGGGCCGAACTGAAGCGTTCCGGCTGTATGTGAGAGCGCGTCGCACGGAATACAGTCAGGAACTGCTTCGCCTGCCATCGTTAGCCCAGTCATACACGAGGACCGCTCCGGGGTATTCGGATCCCCGGCAGGCACCGGTGGCGCCATAAATTCCGCACGCGAGTTCTTCCCCAAAATGACCTCCATGCTGCCGGGTACGGCTTCGTTGTAGCCCTTCGAAGAATCCGCCCGAACGCGCACGACTCTGACGACTCGCGGGTCCTGCGAGTCTGGGGTGCTGCCAGGCGGATCGTAGACGTACGCTAAATAAATGTAGGGCTTCTCTGGGAAGTCTGGATCGACTGCTATGCCGAGAAGACCTCGGTCTGTGCTCTTGTTGACTTCGGCCGAAATATCAAGGAATGGCTGAGTTCGGACTGCTCCGCTCACGGCGACCATCACGAGCCCGGTCTTTACCGCCAGATAGACACGTTCTCCAGGAGCAAACGCAACTGCGGTGGAGACCGGTAGGCCACGGAACACCACCTCTTCCGTAAATCTCTCGCCAGGAGCGAATACTGACTGCGCCCATGCTACCTGCGTCACCAGGAGGAGCGACGAGAAAATTGCTATGAGTCTAAGGGTTGGGAGGGGGGCCACGGCTCTGTCCGCTCTGCAGAAAATATATGCGGAGGAACGTTGCCACAGGGGCACGGAGCACGGGTATGACAGGCTTCATATGACAGGCTTCAGCCGAAGCCTGCCCCCTTTACATTCCGTATGGGAACTCTTTCAGGTTAATCTTTCCGCTCTCTCGCACCGCACACAGGGCTTTCGCATACTCAATCAGGATCTCTAACGAGTAGTGCATCCTCTTTCGAAGCTCTTCGTCGTGTGAATCAGCCGGAGAGCTGCCGTTTAGCATCGACTCTACGTTCCGCACGATAACGTGGTCTGGAATGTAGACGAGGCGAGTGTTCTTGTACGACGACTGCCGCAGCTCGACCACAGGATAGCTCCCGCCGATGCCGCTTGAAACCGACACGATCATCGCTGGCTTGTGGCCAACCTCGCGCGATCCGCACAAGAGAAAGAAATTCTTTAGTCCGGCAGGCACCATTCCTGACCACTCGGGGCTAACAACAACGAAACCGTCGCTCTCTTTGAGACGGGCCGATATCGGCCCCCAGATGCTCGTCCACTTCGGGTCGTCGCTCCAAACCCCCTCATCCCAGAGAGGTAACGGATTCTTAGCTAGCGAGATAACGGAGGCCTCGACACCAAGCTTCGTCAGGTCATTAGCAATGTATTGGGCTACGCGGTCTGACTGCGACCCGTCGCGGTGACTTCCCGATATAACTGTGATTTTCATAGTGCGCCGCATAATGCCCCAGAGGAATGCCACAATACCAGACAAAAAAACGCACAGTCGAGTATAACCCCCCAAAACAACACTGCTATGTCGCCCGCCCCGACTGTTGCGGCACTGAATTCCATGCTAAGAACCGATTGGTATGCACCTCCCGACAAACTTAGAGCAGCTTGAAGCCGAGAGTATCTTCATCATGCGCGAAGTGGCCGCTCAGTTTGAGCGCCCGGTGCTCATGTACTCCGTTGGAAAAGACTCCTCCGTGCTGCTGCGGCTCGCGCAGAAGGCGTTCTATCCAGGCAAGATCCCTTTTACAGCCCTGCACGTCGACACGGCATACAAGTTTCCGGAGATGTACGAGTTCCGTGACCGCATGGCCACTGAGCTTGGTCTCAATCTCATCGTTCATCGCAACGAAGCGGCGCTCCGGGATGACGCGAACCCATACTCTCTCGGCACGCAGCGCTGCTGCGCGCTTCTTAAGACCGGAGCGCTCCTCGAGGCCCTCGCCAAGCACGAGTTCGATGCAGCGATCGGTGGTGCTCGCCGTGAGGAGGAGCGCAGCCGAGCTAAAGAGCGTGTCTTCTCATTCCGGGACAAGCACGGACAGTGGGACCCTCGTAGCCAGCGCCCGGAGCTCTGGAACCTGTACAACGGCAAGCTCGCCAAAGGCGAGTCTATGCGCGTTTTTCCCCTCTCCAACTGGACTGAGCAGGATATCTGGAACTACATCCTGGTTGAACAGATACCGATCGTTCCTCTGTACTACGCGCAGAAGCGAAAGGTTGTCGTGCGCGGGAATATGCTGGTTCCGGTGATGGGGTCTGATCGGCGCACCTACGAGGGGCAGAACGTTGACGAAGTGCTGTGCCGATTCCGTAGCCTTGGCTGCTACCACTGCACAGGCGCGGTTCGCTCCGATGCAGACACGCTTGAAAAGATCGTTGCTGAGATGACTCAGGTAAAGACCTCAGAGCGAGCAACGCGCATCATCGACTTCGACACCGACGGCTCAATGGAGCTAAAGAAGCGGGAGGGCTACTTCTAATGTCAGCTGCAGCTCCTCACCCGACTTCAAGCAACGCCCACCTCTCAATCTTGCGCTTCTCGACAGCGGGCAGCGTCGATGACGGGAAATCCACCCTGATCGGGCGCCTCCTTCACGACTCAGGAAATGTGTACGAAGACCACCTCGCCGCGCTTGAGGCAAATGCCAAGAAGGCAGGCTCGACGCGTGTGTCGCTGGCGCTTCTGACCGACGGCCTCAAGGCTGAGCGCGAACAGGGGATCACGATCGACGTCGCCTACAGGTACTTCGCCACGCCAAGGCGCCGCTTTATCCTGGCAGACTCTCCCGGGCACGTTCAGTACACGCGCAACATGGCAACCGGCGCCTCGACTGTCGACCTCACTATCATCCTGGTAGACGCACGAACCGGAGTAATTGAACAGACGAAGCGTCATGCCTTTATCGCCGCCCTGCTCGGGGTGCCCCGCATCGTGCTCGCCGTCAACAAGATGGACCTGGCCGACTACTCGCAGGATCGCTTCGATGAGATCGTCGCAGACTTTACCGAGTTCTCCGCCAAGCTCGGAGTGCGCGAAATCAAGTTTATTCCCGTATCCGCCCTCGAAGGCGACAACGTCGTCGAGCGCAGCGGAAAGATGCCGTGGTACGGCGGCGAAACCGTCCTTGAGCACCTAGAGAGTGTCTACATCGCAGGCGACCAAAACCTTGTCGACTTCCGCTTCCCCGTTCAGTACGTCCTGAATCCCACTCAAGACTTTCGCGGCTACGCCGGAACGGTCAGCTCTGGAGTGATTCGCGCCGGTGAGGAGGTAGTAGTACTCCCCTCGATGAAGCGCTCAACGGTCAAGGCCATCGTCGTACCAGGCCGCGAGATGCGCGGCGAGAAGCGCCAAGAGGCTTCCAGCCGCGACGCAATCGTGATTCAGCTCTCAGACCAGCTCGATATCTCTCGCGGCGACATGATTGTGCGTCCGAAGAACGTTCCTCGGGCAACAACGCAGTTCGATGCGATGATGGTCTGGCTCGGGGATACCCCGATGGACACCGCCACCCGTTATATAATCCGCCACTCAACCCGCGAAGCGAAAGCGCTGATATCGAATATCGACTACCGGATCGACATCCACACCCTCGGTCGTATAGAGGCTGCCCCGCTCGTTCCGAACGAGATAGGCCGCGTTTCGATGTCAACAACCACCCCCCTGTTCCTCGACCCGTACCAGAAGAACCGCGCTACCGGGAACTTCATTCTGATCGATCCGGTAACTTTCCTCACTGTGAGTGCTGGAATGGTAATCGACCGCGGACGCTCGGATGCCCCCGGAGTTGACCAGGGCGAAGAGACAGACCACAACCTCCACCACGAGGCTGCTCTCGTTACAACCGCTGAACGCGAAGCGAGGATCGGGCGGAAAGCTGTTACGATCTGGATGACCGGCCTCTCTGGTTCCGGGAAGTCAACTCTTGCTAAGGCAGTCGAGCGCACCCTGTTTAACGACCAGCTCCCGGTCTTCTTCCTGGACGGCGACAACCTCCGCACAGGGCTCAACAAGGGCCTAGGCTTCACGCGCGAGGATCGTTCAGAGAACCTTCGCCGTGCAGCTGAGGTTGCAAAGCTCATGAACCAAGCTGGCGTGACCGTCATCTGCGCATTTATCTCGCCGTACGCAGAGGAGCGCAAACGCTGCCGACAGATAGTCGGTGAAGAGCGCTTCCTTGAGGTACACGTAAGCGCACCGATTGAGGTGTGCGAGAAGCGCGACCCACACGGCCTCTACGCGAAGGCGCGCAAGGGCGAGATCAAGAACTTTACCGGCGTAAGCGACCCGTACGAAGTCCCTGAAGACCCGGCGCTACGGATCGACACCTCGACCGCTTCGCTTGAGCGCAGTGTTGAGGAGGTCGTCGCGTTGGCGTTGAGCCGGTCGGCGTTGTAGCCACAAATGGGAATACCGAGGGGTAGCCAAACAACTCCGGGAAGAGTCTCTTTCGAGTAGGCGGGTCCGTGATGTGCGGCGCCCCCAGCCGCCCTTTCATGTCGAAAAATTGCAACTCCTGTCGAGAGAAAAAGCCCATCTTTTCAGTCGTTTCCGCCAGTTCCTGGAGATTTTAGCTTAATTTGAGTAGTCTGTTCTGCTGAGAAAAGAGAAGGAAATCAAAGGTTGGCGGGGTCTCGCTCGCGTTCTCTCGACAAGAGAATGAGGGCGAGACGCCGCCGTGGTTGTCTCATTCTTGGTTTTAGCATGGAAGGAATCCTACATGCAGAAGGTCCCCTTGCCGCAGAGAGTTGCGGACCACCTTGAGCAGGCGCTCCAAGGCACTCGGCTAGAGGTAGTAGTCGGGAACGTTCCCGACAGTAGCCTCAAAAAAGCCGAAGAGCTTTCAGGAGCCTGCTTGCGCGACGCAGCAGCGATTCAGGCTCGTATCGAAGGCAGCTTGGCTTGCCTCGACGTTACCTATCGAGATGGGGAGAAGCGATTCTTCCCTATCCGGGTGGAGGAAGCGAAGTCATTGATGGATGAGCAGTTCAAAGAGAGCCGCATCCTGATCGACGTCGGTTCCGGAATTATCATCAACCAATGCCACCAAACAGGTGAAGTTGTCGCGACGCCAAAATGCGGCGCTGCGGATGCCTTTTTGGCCTTGGTGAGACGGGGGTAAAGTGAAGGGTCTCCTACGGCGTACACACTGTGCTGCGCCGTAGGAACCTTCTCTTTTCTCTCCCTTGGTTTTCTGGCTTGCATAATGAGGGCGGCCGCCCGGACCAGCAGAAGACTTGCTACCGCCGCTCCCGATGTAAGCCACGATTATCTCTTCGCCGGAGTCGGCGCTGGCGTAGGTTCTCGTCCGAACGCTGACCGGACACCATCGGCTAAGTCCTGCCCAGTAGCGAAGCGCTCGACTGCGTCAGTGTCTAGCGCAACGCTCGGATCCGAGAGGGTACCCGACACCGCAAGCGGTATCGCAACTCGCCCCTCACGCGCCAGGAAATCGCCGAGCGGCTTAATCCCGAACCCGAGCATGCGGAATGTGTCCTCAAGGTAGACGACACTCACTCGACCGCCTAGGGCTCCGTCAAAGCCGGCTTGAATCGCTCCCTTGACCGTGAAGTTGCTGTACTGCACTTGTAGGTCAGAGAGGTCAACTTTTCCTCCTCCGAGCTTAAGCAGCGACGCGATGCTCCCGTCGCTTATCTGCTCGGGATCTTTCCCCGGCGTGATCTCTCGCCCGACGCCGGGTATGGCGGCGATAGCTCCCTGCACAAGCCTCTGGAGATCGATCGTCTTGAACACGGCCCCCGAGAGAAGCACCGAGCCATCACCGGTTGCAGTTTGCTGAATATTCGAGCTGTCAGCCTTTGCATTCAGCAATAGCGAGGCCACTTTCCCGTGCATCGGAGACTCCTCTCCCGGCATGAGTGCCCTATAGACCGGGGGGACAGAAACCTGCTTCACCGAGATAGCTGCCGCCATCGGTCCCTTCTTGTGTCGGCCTAAGGTCAGGTCAACGTCTATTGAACCGCCCCCGAGCGTCACCTTTGTGTCTTTCACCGTGTAGGCCGACCTGGTCATTGCGAAGTTTGCTAGGGCAACAGCAGCTTCGCCGTTAATCCGCGTGGAAAGATTCTGAGTCACAAAGGTCTTGATCGCGGATGCAACCGACATCTGTATTGTTCCGCCAGTTTCATCGAACTCTCGCCCAAGGATCTTCATCCGCCCACCGGAGACAGTAACCGGCCCCGATACCTCGTAGCCGCCTGCAATAGGCACAGCTACCCGTATCGGACTGCGGACCGAGTCAACGGAGAAGATCTCAATATTTGGATTAGTGAGGTGGATGCTCTTTGCATCAAGCTTGAGCCTTACATCAGCGCCCCCTCTTGGTGTAATGACTACAACGATATCCCGCAGCGTTGCCCCAACTCGCTCGATCCTCGTGTCGCTATCGGCAAAGCCAAAGTCGCGAACCTCAAGGCTGGCATCAATCGCTTGTTGTTCCCCGGTCAAAAACTGGATCCCCCCATTCGCCGCCCCCAATGAATAACGGTCCCCCTCGCTGGCACAGTGGAATTCGCTAAGAGCGACGGAGGCGGAAGCCTTCGTAAGCTCACCCCTCGACAGGAGAGCTTTAATCCCGGTCAGGGAGAGGTGCCCCAGAGAAGCTCCTCCCCCTTCCCCAGAACGCACACCAGAGAACACAGCATCTCCAGCAACTGTTACTTCGCTTCCAGAGAGGGTCGCCTCTACCTTCGCTGACGCCTCACCCGTTATCCTTGGAGCTCCTTCGCCAAGAACAAGGTGCAGATCCTCTAGCGCGACATGGTCAGCTTGCGCGAGAGCGTTTCCGGTTCCTGCCACTGCATCGTACTGCCCAGATACAGCTAGTGACTGTGCGCCGAAAGCGAGCCTCGCTCTTGGGATACGGATAGACTTTCCACTGGCGCCAAGAGCAACGTCGCTTGCATCCAAAGAGACCGGAATCCCATCCAATTGCCCGGCGAGGAAAAGCTTCGCTATGTCGAGATTTCCTGCCGCAGCAGTGAGTGTCGCCTGCAGGTCATCAAGCTGAACCGAATGCTGCTCCCCGTAGTAGTTCACAGTCACCCGCGCTCCGCTTACCTGAACTACATCGAGCTCAAGCGAGAGATCAAGCTCATCCTCAAGCGGATGCGCTGACTTGCTCGGCGTGGGTTGAGCAGCGGCTGCCGGCGCTCTGCACGGTGCTCCGGTGTCATTCACGAGGATAAGCTTCCCTTCCTCGACTCCGAAACTGCCGACCAGCTGATCGACCTCAAGCTTGCGAACCTCAACGTTCCTATCGAGCAGCGGCCGAAGCTGAACCCGCGCCGAGACGCTGCCGATGCTCCATGCGCTGCAGCCGTCGGCTGAAACGGCGCGCCCCCCTGTGAAGCGAACCCCCAGGTAGGGAACGATCTTGAGATTGGCTGAATCGAACGATACGGAGAACCCGGTCGCCCTGGAGAGCTCTCGCTCAATGAGCGGCTGAAGCGCTGAAATGAGCCTTCCTCGAAAGACCGCAGCGACCACCAGCAAGACGAAGAACACCAGCGCAGCCTTTCGAGCTAACCGGCGCCCCGACTTCGTTCTTGCCTGTGCTGCCGCCACTTTCCGCCCTACCCCCTAAACAAGAAGCCGAAGACCGCCCGAACCTGTCACCCTTACCGGAAACAACGAGTTCCCTGAGGATTCGTGCTCAGCCCGGGTTAGGCCTTCTGGATGGGCTTGCCGTCCATCTCGCCCGGAACCTCAAGACCGAAGCTTTGCAGGATGCTCGGTGCGAGGTCCCAGATCCCGTGCGAACCAGGCTTCCAGTCGGTTTTGTTCGAGAGAAGAACCCCCGGTACTAGCCCCGGCTCAAAGCAGTGGTCCGCCGACCAGAGGTTCGAGCGATCTCCGATCACCTCCATCGGAAACTTCCCGAGAACCGCCTCATCCGAGATGCGGAAGCCCCGGTTGTACCCAACCAGCACGTCTGGCGCGAGCGCCATAAAGGGTCCTGAGTAGATCTTCCCAGAATCGTACGCTGTGCGCACGATCTGCTGTTTTCGAACAGGATCAAAAGCTGTCGGGAGCCTCGCAATAATCTGGTCCTTCACCGACTGCGCCTGATCTGGGGTCACGATTCCGTTCGGCTCGCGATCCTTCATGTTGAGGTAGACGCCGTTTATTCCAAGGGCGTAGGCCTTAGATTTTGACCAATCGACCTGGTCGAAAAGGTCTCCCGGCTCCTTGGAGCTAGGGTCCTTAAGAACCGTGAAGCCCTCCTGAACTAGCCAGCGGCTCAGGTGGAACTCCCTTTCAAAGGTACCGAAGCCGTGGTCAGAGAGGATGAAGAAGGTCGTGTTCGCGTCCACTTTCGCAAGCACCATCTTAAGCGCATCGTCCATGCGCTTGTAGAGCAGCTTTACAGAGTTCTTGAGCTCCGGGCTCGCATCCGGCTTGTAGAGCGGATGCGAGGGGTCGCACAGCCGCCACAGCATGTGGCAGTTCTGGTCGATGCACGAGAAGTAGTAGAAGAAGAACCCGTCGTTGAAGCGCGAAAGCTGGTAGTCGAGGATACGGAAGTTTTCGTCGATGACGATGTTCGCCTGCTGGAAGTACTCCTCATCAGAGAGCGCACCCATTGCAAGCGCCTTCTGGTCGGCTGGGAAGCCCTGTGTGTAGAACCGGCCAGCAGCCTGAGCAACTTCGTTGGCGTAGCTCGATGGGGAGGCAATCGGGAGCGTCGGATCCATCGGGTCGATATTGACCGGCGAGGCGTACACCTTGAGCGTCGGGTGCACCTGCTTGACGAAGAAGCGTACCATGCCGCCAACCGACGCGAAGAGCGGCACAAACTCAAACGTGAGGGGCACCCACTCAGACCACTCACCTTGCTTGAGGACAATCTGCTTCCCACTGACATCGATCTTCACGATCGGATCCCACGGATCTCGGGAGATCGTGACTGGTAGCTTCGACTCTGGGCTTCCCTTTCTGAAGGAGTTCGCAGGCCCGTCCAGCTCGCCGTTAAACACGTTGTTGACTGGCCGCACGCGAACGAGCCGTCCGCCGTTCCAGTTCTTGGCATCTGGCACATCGACCTCTGAGAAGAGGGTGAAGGTGCCGTATGTGCCGAGCAGGTCTGGCGTCCCCATGCCCGAAAGGGCTTGAACCCCGCCGTCCTCCACCACTGGGAAGTTTGCGGGAAGAGCGAAGATAGTCGAAGGGATCCCCTTCTCCTCAAGGATCGACCAGAACGGGCGCCCCTTGCGCATCAGCTCAACCCGGCCGCTCTCAAGCGGAAGGTTCCAACTTCCGAGAGCGATCCCGGAATCCGAACCGAATGAACGCGACGTCGAGAGGTACGGGTGAAGGAGCTTCGGATCGCGGTGAACGAAGTCGAAGATGCCGTGCCCACCGGGATTCGTGCCTGTGATGAAACTCGACCAAGCAACCGGGCTCTGCGGGGGCATCGTGGTCGAGAGCATTCCCGATGCGTTCCTCTCCATAAAGGCCTTGAAGGTCGGCATAGCGCCTTCATCAACGAAGCGCTTGAGCAGCACCGGGTCCATGCCGTCGATACCGAGCACCATCGTCTTCCGTCCGTTAGCCGAGCTCTTGAGCCACGGCGCTTTTCCGGGAGAGAACACCCCTGGCACCATCGCCCCAGCGACGCTGGCAGCGGTGCCTTGCAGAAACGACCGGCGGGTTACCCGACTCACTTAATTCGCCCCTCAACGAAGAATACCTCGAGCACCTTCTCGTGGACAATTGGGCCGTGACCGAAGTAGCCCTCCTCCCCGAACAGCTCTCCGTGGTCAGACATCACCATAATGTGGGTGTTCGGAGGAACAACCTCGTACAGCTTCTCAAAGAGACCATCGAGGTACTCCACGTTCTTGCGCTGCTTGTCGTGCAGGGCGCGCATCTGGTCCATGTCGAAGAAGCGGTCCTCCTTCTCTTCACCGCCACCAACCACTAGGTCGTCCATGTGCTTAAACACTCCATGCACGCCGCTGATGCGTGGCAGGTCATCAGCCGACTCGCCTGGAATGATGTACGGGTAGTGAGTCTCGCCTACGTTGAGCAGGTAGAAGGAGGGCTTATCCTTTTCAAAGATCAAGTTGTCGATAATCGCATTAAAATCGTGGTGGCACTTCATCAACTGGTAGCGATCGAAGTGATTGTTAAGGATGGTGGTCTGATTGAGAACCGGCATGCTTACCAGGGCATTGGTCTTGTATCCATGCTCTTTCAGGAAGGCCGGGAGCGAGAGGCGCGGCACGAACCCCTTAAACGAGATGTCTGGGATATTGAGCCGGCCGCCCCACTTCTTGAAGTCGTTCTTGTAAACCTCGGAGGCGAAAACACCCTTGGGGCTCGTGTGCGGGCTCGCGCCAAGGAGGTACACGGCGTGAGAGGGCACTGTCCAGCTTGCGTATGAGTAGCGGCGCTCAGCCGAACCGAGGCGGCTTATGTTCGGGGTCTTCGCCTGAGCGAACGAGTCGAAACGGCAGCTGTCAAAGGTAATGAGGAGGAGGTTGTTCTTCATCGTTGTTACACCGAAATGCCGAACACCCTGCTACCGGCGTATCCAGCCAAGATTGACACCACGAGAAACGCGGTGATCCAAGACATCGAAACCCCCGCGAACGCGTACTCACGCTGCGGGTACGAAAGCTCAATCATTTCAAAAGGGGCCGCGGTGAGCGCCTGCCCGCCGCCGCCGTTCGGAAATAGGATCTGGCTCGGCCAATCAGAAGTTGAGAGGAAGATTCCGGCCGCGGGGGTCTCATGAGCCGACCCAGAGACGACGGACTCATCGACTTCGGCCTGAGCGCCACTGCTTAGCTTGAGCGGAAAAGCTCCATCTTGCCTCGGCTGAATGCGCCAGTAGAGCGAGCTCGTCTTGGGAACCCTCACCGGACCCACAACCGAGATCTCTTCGGGAGCGGAGAGCTGAATCTGCCGCAGGTCGCTACCTTTCTTGACCGAAACAGCCAGAATAGCTTCTTCACCTGGTGTGAGAGGCCGCGCCCCAAGACGAAGATTGACGTGCCCAAGAATAAGCGCAAATGGCACTGCGAGTATCAGCACCGGCGCCATGGCGAGAAGAAAGTAGCGAACACCTGCGAGGAGCAGAGAAAACTGGGCAGCCAGCGAGATTCTAACGTCCCTTCGGAACAGGACAACCTCAAGCAGCGATGCACCGATCTGCTCCTTAACCCGCTTTATGGCAGCCTGGTTTGAGACGCGCCCGTACGCCAAGACCATGATGATCCCGAACACAACTGAGACCACAACGAGCTGCCAGCCTGGCGACAACAGCGAGAGAGGCTCCCAGAGGAAGCCCATCACAACGGCGAGCGCCGACTGAACAGCAGCAATACAGCTACTCAAGATACCCTAGCCCCTGAAGCTGCTTCGCTATCTCGTCGACCTCTTCTTTGGTCGGCTCCTTGCTGCCGGTCTGGGAGATCGCCTTGTCAGCCTCCGTCTCAACCGCCCGCTCGACAAACTCTTCCAGGGTACACCCAAGAATTCCTGCAGCCACCTTGGCCTTCTGCAGGACGGTATCGCTGAGCTTTACCTTGTTTCCGCTACCAAACATGCGTAGTTCTCCCGTAAGCCGTGAACTACGGCACTATATACCAAGAGCACTCGTACCAGAAGTGCCTGCGCCCCCGGACAAGCCAAAAAAAGCGGCTCAAACCGATATGTTAGAGCTGCCCAACTACCCCCCGGCACGCTTGGCCTGGATACCGCGAGCGACAAGCTCGCGCAGAACTGCATCGCAGTGGTCGCCCTGGACCTCGACAACCCCTTCTTTAATGGCGCCGCCGGACCCGCACAGCCGCTTGAGCTCCTTGAGCATCACCGCAAGCTGCTCCTGATTCATGGCGAGCCCAGAGATGGTCGTGACCGTCTTGCCACCCCTGCCTTTCGTCTCCCGGCGCACCCGAACCGCGCCGCTTCCTAGAACGGCCATCTTTTTGTCGCTCGCACACGAACAGCTCGCTGTTGCTCTCTGGCACTTGGGGCAGATCGCACCCCGATCTGTCGAGTACACCTCCCGGTAATCATCCTTCGGAGCTGACATTGAACCTCAGCAAACGCCTTTCAGGTTAACCCCAACGAGCTGCGACTTGAAGAAGCGCCGGTCGATCGGTCGCAAAAGCTTCTCCTGGCGCGGAGCGAGGATTGAGTAGTGCGCCGCGCGAGACAGGAGCTGCACAACCTGGTCTCCAGTTGAATCATCCGTTTCCCAGTTGAGCACACTAGGCTCGGGCAACTCGAAGGGCCTCGAAAAAGAGCGCAAGCTCTTCTCGCCCTCCATGTTGAAGTAGAATTCGAAGTACGAGAGCGCCAGCTCTCGCACGGAGCGGTAGATTGGCTCCCTAAACCTAAGCCCGGGAAAATTAGACTTCGCAACCGCGCCCCACCTTCCGCGCCAGCGATACGCGCAGATCATATGGTCGTCGTCTCGGATGGCGCAGAGGTCAACTAAGGCAGGCGCATGCCCCGAACGACGCAGGGCAGCAGCCGCCAGCAGCGAGCCATCGAAGCAATGAGCCATCCCGTCTCGAACCGCTGCCCGCGCCGAGAGGTGCCCGTCCGCACACCGGTACGGCAGAGCGTCGAGCATGTCTTGGACTAGCTCCGGCGACTTAAGTTTTTTCAGGAACAGTAGCTCGCGCTTCTTCCACATCGACCAGCCTGCTGGAGGGATTCACTCCCCCGTTCTCTCACAGGAAGGTTCCCGGCGGAAAGCCCTCAGCTCAAGCGGCTGCAGTGAGGGCTGAATCTTGGTCGGAGCTGGCAGCCCGCCCCTCAATCGCCTGAGGCTGCTCCTTGAACGCGAGCCGCACAATCGAGCCATCCCGGCTCTCCAGGGAGACAGCACCTCCAAGCTGGACAGCAAGGGATTGCACGAGCTTCAGCCCCAGAGTCTTTGGCTTTAAAAAGTCCACATCCGGCGCGAATCCGTTACCCCGGTCGGCGACTTCGAGCAGCACGCTGCCGGCTTGCCTACGGAGGCGCACAGCCAGGTGCTGAGAGCCATCCACACGGCGCCCGTACTTAAGCCCGTTTGAGACGAGCTCGTTTACAAGAAGCCCACACGGGATAGCCTGTTCAACAGGCAAGCGCACACTCTCGAGTTCGAACTCAACCTGCTCAAGTGAGACTCCAACACGGTACGACCGAACGAGCTGGCCAACGAGCTTAACGATGTAGAGATCAAACTGCACAAACGATAACCCGTCGTCGCCGACAAGCTCCTCATGGATGAGAGCCAGTGTCCGCACTCGCTCCTCACTGCTTTTGAACATCGAGCGGGCTGTCTCATCAGCAACGTAATTCGACTGCAGCCGAAGAAGGCTACAGATCACCTGTAGGTTGTTCTTAACCCGGTGGTGCAGCTCACGTAGCACCCCGGCGTCGTTTGTTTCAGAGCGAGTCATGTTGGCAGGATACAGGAGTGGGACCGCACTCACACGACAAAAAGTGGTCAGCAATGCCCGCTTACGGGTGGTTGGTGGCGCGTATCCTGAGCGCGATCATGCCCGAACTACTACGTTGCCTTCGGCAGTGCGCCTTCGGTTTTCACAGACCAGTCCGGACCGACCCCTAGCTCGACCATGGTCCCGGCAGCAAACTCAAGCACGTACTGGCTCGGTTTCCCAATACTTCGCGAGTCTTCGGTCAGCGGCGGAACATCTCCAAGAAGCCCCGCAACCATCCACTCTGGGGACACAAACACCATATCAAGCGGGATGTAGGTGTTTTTCATCCAAAACGACCTCATGCCGTTCTCCGGAAAGAGAAAGATCATCCCCTCACGTGCTCCGATTGAGTTCCTGTACATCAGACCCTTCCGCCGCTGCGGCTCTGTGCTTGCAACCTCCATCGAGAATTTCGGCGACTCCACACCCTGCGGGGAAACAAACCACAGCAAAACCCTTCCGGGTTCAGGCTGCTGAGAGCAAGCCGCGGACGAGGAGAGAATCGCGAAGAGCGTCCCGACTGCAAGAAGTCGCAGCAACAAGCTCAGCTTGCCCAGAAGGGACCTCCTAGCCACGAGCGCTCTTTACGGCCTGAGTAAGCTCGGGGGCAGCCTGGAAGAGGTCCGCGACCAGGCCGTAGTCCGCGACCTCAAAAATAGGCGCGTCGGGGTCCTTGTTGATTGCAACGATTACTTTAGAGTCCTTCATCCCCGCCAGATGCTGGATCGCTCCGGAGATGCCGACCGCGATGTAGAGATTCGGCGCGACTACTTTTCCTGTCTGTCCAACCTGCCAGTCGTTTGGCGCGTAGCCAGAATCGACCGCAGCACGAGAAGCACCTACAGCCGCGCGTAGTGCATCGGCCAGCGGAAAGATCACCTTCTCGAAGTTCTCTGCCGAGGCCAAAGCACGACCACCGCTCACTACCACTTCGGCGTCTGCTAGCTCGGGTCGCTCGGCTTTCGAGAGCTCATACCCAAGGATCTCACCGAAGCGCGGCTGCTCATGAAGCTCAGGGTCTCCAGAGATCGAAAGCTCAGAAACTTCTCCAACCGCCCCCTCCTTCGCGGCGGCTGGGAACGCTGTGCCGCGAACCGTCACAACACGATTGCCGGGCGCCAGCTCGACCTCAGCCAGGATATTTCCAGCGTACATCGGGCGCCGGAGCGAGCCATCGCTGTTCACGCCGACGATGTCTGACGCCTGTGCTGCGTCCATAAGAACAGCGACTCGTGGCATAAAGTCTTTGCCGCTGCTGCTCGCGAGCGCCACAACAGCGGACGCTCCAGCCTCGCGCGCAGCCAGGGCTACCGCTCGGCTATAGGGCTCGGCACGATACTTCTCGAAGAGTTGATCCTCAGAGAAACGAACTTCGCTAAGGCCGTGCGCAGCAGCTTCGGTGGCTGCAGCCTTCGCCCCCGTGCCAAGAGCGATACCTACGACCCCCGATGCGCCCCACGCGGAAGCGAGCTGCTTGGCCGCCGTGGCGGCGACAAGGGCCCCCTTTTGAACCTTCCCCTGATCGTGCTGAATGAAAACTAGAACGTTGCCCATGAAACCCCCTTTTACAGAACCTTCGCCTCACCCTGCAGTGCGGACATTAGCTCAGCCACACTACCCACCTTGCGGCCCGCCTTGCGCGCTGCCGGGGTGGAGAGAGCGCGAACCTTGACCTTCACCTCAGGCGAAACTCCCAAAGCTTCGAGCGACAGCTCCTCGAAGGGCTTCTTCTTCGCTTTCATCAGGTTCGGAAGGGCCGCATAACGCGGCTCGTTGAGCCGAAGGTCCGTGGAGACAACGCACGGGAGCGGAACGCGCAGCTTTTCAAGGCCACCGTCAACCTCGCGCGTGACAATAGCGTTGGTGCCATCAACTTCGACCTTCGAGGCGAAGCAGGCCTGGGGCAGGTTGAGTCGAGCGGCTAGAAGCTGCGCCGTTTGGCTGCTGTCAGAGTCGATCGCCTGCTTCCCCATCAGGATCATCGAGTACGAACCGCGCTTGAACACCTCCGCAATGGCCCGGGCAGCAAGATCGGAATCCGAGGGCCCCTCGTGCTTGACCAGCACTGCGGAGTCAGCTCCCATGGCGAGCGCGTACTCAAGCCGCTGCCGGACGTCTGCTGGCCCGATGCTGACGAGCACAATTTCGGTCGCTATCCCCTTCTCTTTCAGGCGAATCGCTTCCTCAACCGCGATCTCATCGAAGGTGTTGATAATCCACTTAATGCCATCGGTTTGAATCCCGGTTCCGTCTGGAAGAAGCTTAAGCTTGATCTGCCAGTCCGGGACGCGTTTTACTGGGACGAGTATCTTCATGACCCTGTTTTACCGCATCCTAGCAAGCCGATGCCAGAGCGAATCGCAGGGCCGTCCAGCCCAGAAAGCGCGCCTAGGAGCGTTTAGCACCGGCTCTGCTAGAGACCTCTAGTCACTTTCAGGATAGCCCACCCGTATCAATCAACGCCGCTCGAACACCTCGCAGCCTCTAATCGTCAAGCAACAGGCGTTCGGAATGTTGCGACACCTGTTTGTGGCAGGCCTAATCGTGGCTGCCCTGCCGGAATCATGCCTGCAAATAAAGCTCTTGCAGAATATAGCCCTCGGACTAACTATGGGTCCTGGAGGAACTTCTCATGCTGACGCTAGACACCGCTTGCAAGTTGATTCAGGTCGTTGTCGCCCTGGGCATCTTTAACGTCTGGTTCCTGCGGCTCAACAAGCCAACGAACTACCGGGGCGGAGACGCCAAGACCATGGAAGAGGAGTTTCGCGTCTACGGATTCTCAAAGCAGTTCATGATCTCGATAGGAACAGTAAAAGTGCTCCTAGCCTCGCTGCTTCTAGTCGGTATCTGGTACTCGCCGGCCGCCTTCATCGGCGCTGTCGGGATGACCTGGGTGATGCTCGCTGCCGTGCTGATGCACTTCAAGGTCTCTGACCCAGTCAAGAAGGCCGTCCCTGCTTTCCTGATGTTCCTGATGTCGGCGTTCGTCGCTGCGTCTACCCTGTCGTAATGAGCGACTCTGAGAAAGGCGGCCGGAGCAGCCTCGCTCTCCCAACCTTCGCGGACTGCGCCAGAACCGGATGAGTCTTCTCAAGACGGGTTATCTGGTTCAGGTGATCAGCCGTCTGGCTCACGAGCCGAGCGACATCTCCGTCGGCAACTCCAGAGAGCCTCAGCAGTCCTGAGAATTCAGCCCAGCTCTCTGAGTCCATCCAGGTTATAACCGTAAGTGCAGCGTCTGGAAGCACGGCGATCTCGGACGCACCCGGCCCTTGGTAGCTCTCCTTTACCCTCTCAACGATCGCCTCAAGCCGCTTAAAGAGCTCGGGCTTGACGGGATTCGCCTTTAGCTTGAAGTATGGCCGGTGCGGATCGCCAGCGATGCTCGCAACGAGCCCAACAAGCTCAAAGAGCGCGCACTCGTCGAAGAGACCATCAGAAAGGCTCTCGGCTAACTGGAGCACGAGGCTGGTGCAAAGCTCTGCCGACCAGTACCCCTTCTCCGTAAGGCTTCCGCCCTCAACGTAGCCAAGCTTTCGCAACCCATCGAGCGACAGGGCGAGGGCCGTCTCTTGCTTCTTTTCAATCTCATCTGCGTCGCGCAGCTTGCGCCTAACTCGCTTCTCGGCTTTCTTGCGCTTCTCTCCGCGCAGGTCGCCATCCGCCTCTATCTCACCCTGCTCAATCAGGGCTTCCTCGCGTAGCCGGCTTGCATCGCGGCGATTGAGGAAGGCCCCCAAGCTCCGTTCTACAGTAAACTCAAGGTCGTCTACGTTTCGGTACTTAAGCAGGTTAAGCACCGTAGACGGAGCTGCGAAGTACGCCGACTTAAGAGGCTCCGGGGGACGCTTCGAAACCTCCAAGAGGACCCGCGCGTCAGAAAACTTGCTCGGTGTTATGAGACACACTCCGACAGCGTCCTTTCCACGACGCCCAGCGCGGCCAGCCATCTGCTGGAACTCGGAAGCTGAGAGCACGCTAAAACCTTCTGAGCCACGCTTGCTGTGGGCTGTAACGACGGCTGTGCGCGCCGGGAAGTCTACTCCCGCCGCAACCGTTCCGGTTGCAACCATCATCCGCAGCATTCCGCGCGACATGAGCTCTTCGAGCAGCAGTCGCCAGATTAGAAGCTGCCCGGCATGGTGCGCCCCAACCCCAGTTGCGATCAGCGCCTGGTACTGCGGGTAGGCCGTGATGAACTCCGGCTCGAAGGAGTACTTCTGGATGATCGTTTGAACCTCCTGGATCAGTCGCTCCTGCCGATCCAGCGGCAAGATCGCGTGCTGGTTCCTGGCGAGAGCCTCGATATCGGCATCACACTGCTTGCGCGCCGTACGAAACAGGATCGCCGGGAGAAGGTCGTCG
This sequence comes from Deltaproteobacteria bacterium, assembly GCA_947491545.1. Classification (GTDB taxonomy): domain Bacteria; phylum Bdellovibrionota_C; class UBA2361; order UBA2361; family OMII01; genus OMII01. Next base: position 56,972 of record CANLJX010000001.1, on the reverse strand, counting down.
TGCTCAAGCTCACGGAGGATGATTGAAACTGGAAAGTCGCCCTGCATCATGGCTATCTGCTCCCCCCGCGCGAACCGTGGTGTCCTCGTCTCGATCGCCCGCCACGGTCTGATCTCTCGCGGTCGCGCCTGCCCCCCGGTCCGCGCCCGCCTCTCGGCGCAGCAACGCGTGTCCCAGTCATGTCAAGCTCAACACCGCTGTAGTAATGCGCCACTTCAGGTGATAGGTGCCCCTTTTCATCGCTCAGAGGGATAACTCCCCATTTCGGGTGCAGGAAGCCGTAGCGAAGCTCCACCGGGCGCTCCTTCTTCTGCACAATTCGGCACTCTTTGTTGCGAGTCTCCTCGATCCACGAAGCGATCTCCTCGGCGTTTGATATCGAGGCGGAGAGCATCAAAAGCGTCGCGCTGCTCGGCGTAAGAATGATGCTCTCCTCCCACACCGCTCCGCGCTGCGGATCGGCGATGTAGTGAACCTCATCAAGTATGACGAGCGAGTAGCGACCGTACCCGCGGTAAAGCTCGTTGCGGTAGATCTCAGTTGTGGCGATGACGACATCAGAGTCGCCCTCAATCTTGCGGTCGCCAGTCAGAAGACCAACTGAATGGTCCGGCCCGAAGGTCTGCTGAAACTCAGAATACTTCGTGTTGGAGAGCGCCTTGAGTGGCGTTGTGTAGATGGCGCTCTGTCCCTTGGCGAGCAGCTCCCGCATCGCCTGGATCGCGATAAAGGTCTTCCCTGAGCCGGTAGGAGCGACCACCAGCGTGTCGATGCCAGCCGCCAGGTTTGAAATGGCCGCCTGCTGAAACTCATCGGCAACGAAGGCCGCCTTCGCTGGGACACCGATTCCTGAGAGGAACCGCTCCCGCGACTCGTCTATGGCCTTCTTCTTCATCATACTTTCTTCTTCATCATACTACTGCCAATTCCTAGCTAAAGAGTTGGCTGCACAGGCTCCAGCGCCGCTGCCGGATTACCAAGCTCAAATCGACACGACACAAAGCTACGAACCGATGCGGATGCTCCCTGACGCAGATCCTCAAGTGTGCCGTCGAACACGATACCGCCGTCAAAGAGCGCAAGTATCCGCTCCGACGCTGGCAAGAGGCGGCGCAAGTCGTGGCTCACGATCAGGGTAATGGGCTTATACTCGCTGTGCAGACCGACAATGAGGTCCATTATGACGCTGCTCGCCACGGGGTCGAGGCCACTCGTAGGATCGTCGAGCAACAGGATCCTTGGCCGCCCGACGAGCGCGCGGGCAAGTGACACCCGCCGGCGCATTCCGCCGCTTATCTGGCCCGGCATCTTGTACGCTGCCCGAGTTAGGCCAACTCTCGCTAGGATCTCGCTCACCTTGTCGCACACCATTTCGCGCTGCTCCGCTGGCAGCGCCGTAGTTGGAACTTTTCCTCCGACCAGCGGAAACGCGACGTTGTCGTACACTGAGAGCGAGTCAAAGAGAGCACCCTCCTGAAACATGAGCCCTACGTCATTAGGCCCAAGGCCTTGGTCGAATTCAACGCTGCCAGAGGTTGCACGCGCAGTGTTCGCTATAATCTTGAGCAAGATGCTCTTGCCACCTCCGCTCGGCCCGATCAGCCCCGTAATCGTGGCGGGCTTCAGGGTCACCGTGACGCCTTTGAGCACCTCTTTCTCGCCGAAGCTGCGGTAGACGTTGTTTACCCTGAGCACTCTGGTCCCTGAACCGTGTAGACTTCCCTATGCAGCCGCATACTGGTCGCAGCTCTCCTCGCCTTCTGTTCCGAGCTCTGCCTCTTCGCTGGCTGCGGCCACAGTATTGCGGAAAGCCCCGTCCCGCACCATCTCAAGAAGCCGGATCTGCTCCGGAAGCGTATTGAGAGTCAGTAGCTGCTTGCGCCAGGGCGCCCCGCGGCACATCTGCGACGCTAGCTGCTTCACTTTTCCTGGGCAGGAGCTCTCCTGAAAGTCCTCTCGCAGAAGCTCGATGTAGCGCATCAGGACTTTGAGCATCAGCTCCTGGTTCCCTTTTAAGGCGCTCTGGGCTCCCGACACGATCTCGCCGAACACGAGCGGGTTCCAGATGCTTGCTCGGCCGATGAAGAGCCCAGCCACCTTGCCGCGTAGCCGCTCATCCGCACTCGCCCGATCGACCACATCGCCGCTACCCAGCACTGGAACATCGACCGCTTCGGCGACCGCCTCAACCAGCGACCAATCGGCCAACCCGCGGTAAAGCTGCGCCCTAGTGCGCCCGTGCACGGCGAGAGCTTCGACTCCCTCACTCACTACCATCTTGGCGAGATCCACGGCGTTCCTTGAGCTTTCGTCCCAGCCCGAGCGCATCTTGAGCGTGAGGGGGATAGTGACGGCTTTCCTCACTGCTGAGACGACCTTCTGTAGGTGTTCCGGCTGGCGCATCAACTCGCAGCCACCGCCGCGCTTTACGACCTTTGGAGCCGGGCACCCGCAGTTGATGTCAACGACATCTGCTCCGAGGTCCTGTACCATCAGGGCCGCATCGCGCATTCGGTCAACGTCGTAGCCGAAGATCTGCACGCAGTATGGGCGCTCCTCTTCTGCAAAGCGCATCATCTCTAGCGTGCGCTGGGAGCCGCGCGTCATCCCCTCTACAGACACGAATTCGCTCACGAGCAGCCCGACAGCTCCTGGGTTAAGCTCCTTTACCAGCCGCCTGAACGGGCGCGTAGTAACTCCGCTCATCGGAGAAAGCACCAGGCCTGGAGAGACAGCAACATTGCGGATCTTGTACGGCTTAATCACACAAACACCCACGCACCTTTCTTGCCAATACATCTATCGAGAACGGTTTCTGGATAAAATCTCTGCCGCCAACTGAAAGGATCCGCTCAACAGTACCTTCCGAGCTAAAGCCGCTCACGATCAGAACGCGCACATCGCCGCGCATCTCCTTCAAGCGTAGGAACACCTCTTCGCCCGAGAGGCCCGGCATCAGGAGATCAAGGATCACGAGCTGAAATGGCGCCTCGCCGGAGGAGAACTTCTCAATCGCCTCAAGCCCAGACTCGGCTGTCTCTACCGTGTATCCGAGGTGCGAGAGGCTAAGCCCCAGCACGTTGCGCACTGCGTACTCGTCATCGACCACGAGGATCCGCTCGCCGTTGCCGCGAGCCGGGCTGCCAACTTCGCTTGGCTGCGCTTCAACCGACTGCGGCTCTTCAGGCACAACCGGGAGCACAATCCGAAACTCAGTGCCCTTCCCTCTCTCTGACTCGACCTCGACCGCTCCGCCGAGCTGCTTCACTATCGAGCTCACGGTGTAGAGGCCAAGACCTGTTCCTCGCTCCTTCTTAGTCGTGAAGTATGGCTCAAAGAGCCTAGCTCGCACGGACTCGTCCATGCCCTCGCCAGAGTCTTTGACGATTACCGCGCCGTATGCCGGAGCCGGCGGCTCCGCGCCAAACAGGGCGCGAACACGCTCCGGACTGTCTCGCCCGACGACCACGATTGAGATCTCGCCCGCTCCCTTAATCGCATCTCTAGCGTTCACGATCAGGTTGATCACAACCTGAGTCAGTTGAGCCTCGGAGGCAATCACAACCGTGGGAACTTTGGGAATCGTCACGCGCACTGAGATCGAAGCTGGGATAGCGCTCTTCAGCAGCGCCAGCACACGCGTCACGAGGTCGCCAACGTCGACGCGCGCGGTAGCTTCTTGGGAGTCGAGCTTTGAGAACTTCAAGATCTGCTGCGTCAGCGAAGAGCCGCGTAGCGCACCCTCCTCGATTGCGACCAGCGACTCGGAATGCTCGCCCTTCTGCGGAAGGACGTGGCGCAAGTACGCAACGTGCCCGAGCATTCCCGTCAGGATGTTGTTGAAGTCGTGCGCGACCCCTCCGGCCAGGAGCCCAAGCGTCTCAAGGCGCTGATTGTGGAACACCTGAGGTGAACGCTCCTCTGACAGAGAAGCGATCACCCGCAACGCCATCGCGTCGCCGGCGTATGAGGCAAGCTTCACCACCCTCGCCGCGCCACTGGCGGCGAGGAACTCGGCACGGAATTCACGCGTCTCCCAGCGTAGCCCCCCCGAGTCGCGGATGAAGAGCGACGCCGGCTGGCCGACTAGCTCCTGCACCGAGCGCCCGAGCAGCGCGGCGAAAGCCGAGTTCGCAGCGAGGCAGCGCATATCCCGCCCGAGAAGGCAGAGCGGCTCAGGCAGGAAGTCTATTACGGAGACTGAAGTGGTCGATTCCATGAGAAGTCGGGGTGCCTCTTTTCAGCAGTGTCAGGGAGTCTGCCACCTTGAGCGGCCAGCGCGGGAACTCAAACGGAGGGCAGGCTGCAGGGGCAGTCCCTCTTTTGGGGGCGTCTTTTCCTGTCGTTTAGGGGCATAGAACAGCCCTCAGCGACGGCTAACTATACCTTTTGGATAATGCCCTTATCAATCGGTCCTGGCCTTTTAGGCACTTTCAGGGCAGGTCTCCCCTTCCACTCGTAACGGGCTAGTATTGCACTTCTTTTTCTGAAGTTCTCGTCGACTGCTCGCCCCATACCGGGGAGCGCCGAAGCAGCACGCAGCCGATTGCACAAAAACCTGGAACTCTCCCCTGCCTTCCTGAATCTCAACTTCCAGGGACGGCGAAAGGTCGGCCTCACTGCAGTATTGTAACCAAAAATGAATGTGGTAGGTTTTTAACACCGTGCGTTTTTTAGCGGGGAGTCAGTAAGTATGTCTGAGTCTGAGTCCGGTACCCTTAAGGGGGTTGTGAAGTGGTTCAATGACGCCAAAGGCTTTGGTTTCATCGAGCACACAAGTGGCCGAGATGTTTTCGTGCACTATTCGGTTATCGCCAGCGAGGGTTTCAAGACCCTGAAGGACGGCGAGACCGTTGAGTACGAGCTCAAGGAAGGTCCCAAGGGGCTGCAAGCCTCAAGAGTTCTTCGCACGAAGAAAGCCGATGAGGAAGGTGATGCTTCCGAGGCTTCTGCGACGGAGAGCGCTTCCGAGAATGAGTCGGCAGAGGCTGACTCCGACGAGTAGGTCCCGCGGCCCGCTCGTTTACAGTGTCGGCGTGCGCCTTGCGGGCGGGCGGCTGCACATGAAGAAGAGACGCCATGAGGCGTCTCTTTTTTTTAGAGTATCCTCATCTCCTTCGACGCACCGCAATCAATCCGGGTAATTCGGGAAACGCTGGCAATTCGGTTAACGCAGGTCGTCGGCGCTCTTACCTTCAACGACCTCTGCATCCTGAGCCAGGATGAAGCCCTCGTTGCCGCGCCTCGAGCGCAGCTTGAGCCAGGCGCCAACCCGGTCGTCGACAAGAACCTCATCGCCCGGCTGAAGTCGCCCGATAACCGCTCCCCTGTAGCTCGGCGATCCGACAACATTCACCCTAGCGATTATCCGGTACACCGTACCCTGCGACGGCCGATCAAATGGGCCAGGCGGTTGTCGGCGGTCAGGGCCCCGCGCCGGGGGCGGCTGACGGCTCGAACCCGCCGCACCACGATCTACGCCGCTGCGGTATTCTGAGCCTTCGACTGGACCATTTGTGTCGACCCGGTCTTTGGGCTTTGCCGCGGGAGCCGAGGCCCCTGCAGTTGAAGCCCCGCCCTGCGGTCCTCCCCCCGATCCTGACTCAGTGCCTCGCTGCGATGACTGACTGCTATTGAGCTCCCTGCCAGTGTCACTACTCGGGGCTGGGGTAGCCGGCTCAATCGAGTAAAAAAGCGCATTAAGGTCACCAACGGGATCACGGGGTAGAACCGCAGCCTGCTCCTGCTCCGGAAGCGAAGAATCCTGGACGAACCCTTCGAACGCCAGAGCGGTCGGGGTTGAAAACAGCGAGGCTCGAATCTCCCACAGAGCGAGAGATGCTCCTGCGAAGAACAGGAGCAGCACCAGCAAAATTGCCAGTCTCGGAGCACGCCGGCGAGCAACCTGCGGCACCTGCCCGGGAAGCGAAGGAGGTGACGAGTCCGGTTGCGGCGTCTCGGCAGAGAGCGTCCATGTGTGCCGGTGCTTTCCCAACTCTCCTGACACCGCCGTTATGTGTAGCTCTTTGAGGAGAGTCTGAAAGGAGACCACCTGCTCCCGCTCGCCGACCTGTTGCAAACGCTCCAACATAATACCGGCAGTCTCCTCAAGGAGGCGCCCGCTATCGGTGCCCGCCGGCTGCGTGGACAGCTCTCGCGCAACTCTCTCGAACGGAGCTATGAGTAGCGACACCGGCATGGAGAGCGCTCCGAGGTGCCCGCGGACCCACCAGAGCGAGCTCTCTGCACCCTTCTCCCCCGTCAAAGATCGCTCGGCTATCGCTATGATTTCCTGCCAACGCCCGTCGTCTTTCAGCTTGGCATAGGGAGAACCGTTGGACGCCGAGACCGAAGCTTCGTCTAGCGGGGGAGCGCTGCGCGGCGATTCCGGTCCAGGTATTACTTGAGCCGGTTCCTTGCCCACACTCGAGAGCAGGTCCGAAAGGCCCAGGTCGAGCCGGTCATTTCTGTTTGAAGATGATTCACTCATACGTATGGCTAAGGGCTTGAGGCGGTCAAACCAGCTAGCGGCATTTGACACCTTTGTCTATGGTACCGCTACCACCTACGGGATTGAAGTGCTGACGCGCGGAACAAATGGTAAGACTGCTCAAAAAGTACCCCACCTCAGCCCTGCTACTCCTTCTAAGCGGCTGTTTTCCTGCTGACTTACCACAGATCGAGGCCCCCCCAGCGGTTTCTCGACTGCACGACCTGGCTGACGCAAGTATCGGCCTCTCCGTCAACACAACCCCAGTAGCCGGCCACCGTGGCTACCAGTACCTGACCGCAATTCCCGTCACACGGATATACACGCCAGACCTCGCACAAGAAGTCACCGACCAGCTCAAGGTGCAGGGGGGGCTAAAAGGGTATCGAATGGTTGAACCCACGACCCCCTCCGACCAGGTGGCCTTCAACCTTGAGGTAACGGTCCAAGATCTTACTGTCTCGGGCTACTGCTACCTTCTTGTTCGCAGACCTCACTCTGACGTCGTGTTGAACGCGACGCTGCGATCTCCCGACGGTGCTCTTGTTCGCGAGTGCACGGGCGTCGGCGACGTAACTTACACCGCAAAGTTTGCGTTCTCAGAGCAACTCAACGAGGCGCGCCGCAGCGCTCTAACTCAAGCGGCCGTCGCCCTGGTCGAGTGCCTCGCCTTGCCGAAGCCCCGCCAAGCTCGGTAAGCGCATGACGACACGAGCCACGATTCTCGCCGCCGCCCTTCTCTCAGAGGGGCTACTTGTCGCGTTTGCTTGCGCAATCTACTGGGCAACAGGTCTTTCCTTTACTCTCTTCGCTTCCGCGGCACAGCTAGCTTTTGGCGCAGCCGCGGCGATACCACTTCTTATCTTCAACCATGCTCTGTGGCTCTGGAGCCTGAAGCACCCCGACACCGTCTTCGCGCGCTTCAGCAGGGAAATCATAGTGCCGCTCTGCACGCGGATACCCCCTCTTCTTGCCCTAGTGGTCGCGGTCCTATCCGGATTCGCCGAAGAGCTTCTATTCCGGGGGGCACTCAATCAGGTGCTGACGACAGCTGGTGGTGCAACCTTCGCCGCGTTTGTATCAAGTGCGCTCTTTGCCTACGTGCACTTTATTGGAAACCTGAGGCGCTTCGGCGGAATGATACCGCTGTACACTGGGGTCGGCCTCTACCTTTGGGTGGTGGTCGCCGCTACTGGCTCTCTTGCCGCGGCTATGGTGACGCACGGCGCGTACAATTTCCTGGCAATTCTTATGATTCGACACAAGGCCGTCGGGCTGCGCTAGCAAGCAGCCACTAACGACCAAAGAGCTGGCGCGCTTCGCGGATCGCCTCGCGCACGGCGACAAGGTCCTGACGGCACGAGTAAAGGCCAAAGCTCAGCCGGACAGTTGCTTGGACACCAAGACGCCGTAGCGTCGGCATGGCGCAGTGGTTTCCGGCACGCACCTGAATATTGTGGGTATCCGCGATCGTGGCAAAATCATGCGGGTGAACTGAATCTATCGAGAATGACACCACCGCTAGCTGTTTCTCACCGCGGCTTGCCGGCCCATGCAGTACGACCCCCTGCTCGCCCCGGAGAAGCTCACAAGCCTCAGCCACCAACGAGGACTCGTGCAAAATAATCTCGGACCGCTCGAAGCGACTGAGGAAATCCACCGCTGCTCCGAGCGCAATCGCCTCGGGAAATGCAGGCGTCCCAGCCTCGAAGCGCTGCGGCACCTCGGCCCAACCGGATCCCTCAACGCTGACGTACGAGATCATGTCCCCGCCACCCTGGAACGGCTGGAGCGCTTCAAGCCGCTCCGGCCGACCGTAGAGCACTCCAATGCCGGTCGGCCCGTACATCTTGTGCCCCGAAAAAACGTAGTAGTCGCACCCTAGCGCCTGCACGTCGACTCCGAGGTGTGTCACTCCCTGCGCCCCATCGACCAGCACTTGAGCGCCAGCCTGCTGCGCGAGAGAAACGATCTCAGCAATCGGAGTAACGGTGCCGAGAGAGTTGGCCAGCTGGGTTACCGCAACAAGCTTCGGCTTCAGCGAGGTTAGCTTCTCTCTAAAGTCGTCCATGTCGAGACGCCCATCGTCTGTAATATCCGCGAAGGCAATCTTGAGCCCGCGGCGCTTCGCGAGCAGCTGCCACGGAACGATATTGCTGTGGTGCTCGAGCAAAGTAAGAAGAATCGTATCACCAGGATTGAAGAGCTGCTCGGAGCCGTACGCCACGAGATTTATCGCCTCTGTCGCTCCGCGCACGAACACGATCGAGCGCTCCGACGGGGCACCGATCATTTTCGCCACCTTCATTCGAGCTTGGTCGTACAGCTCGGAGGCTTCAGCACTGAGGCGATAGGCACCACGGTGCACGTTGGCATTGTGGTGTACTAACACCCGCAGCAGTTCGTCCAGCACCACCTTGGGCTTCTGAGTGGTAGCCGCTGAGTCTAGGTAGGAGCCGCCCGGCCCCTCACTGAAGAACGGGAACAGCGGCCGCACCGACTCGCCCGGCACCAGCCTTACTCCCACTGCGTTTTTAGCATCTCTCTGTGTCAACGAGATCGCTCCAGTACAAAACTTATTCGATGATACGTAACTACCCGTTCATATTCAACGCGCCCAAGGCCACATAGCGAGCCGTTTGAAATTTACCCCGTTGTCGCCCGCGCAGGGCCTCATCCGAACACCTCAAATAAAGACAGATCCCGACCGAATAGCCAAGAAAGTATCGCCAGTTTGAGGGAGTGCGGCTCTGTCACGTGCCCCCGATGCGCGGGTTTTTATGCACTTACCGTAGCTGAATCGGTGTTTGCGCTAGGAACTAACTCTTCCCGCTATTTTCTTGAGCGCTAAGCACTTTTTCCTGGACAAACGGATCTGCGGCACCTTATTCTCCGCCCTCCGGTTTGCAGGGGTAACCCTGAAAATCGATGCGAGCGAATCGCGCTCGCCCTCTCCGAAGCTACTCGCTGTAGGGTCCTTGGCGGCTCTTAGCGAGTGAAAGTGCCCGTAAAATCATCGGTCTCCGATGGGTGGTTACGGTGTCGGCCCTAAAGGTGACTTTTCGGTCGAACCGCTACTACAGGGTCAACGTTGCTCGGAACTCGCTGATTGGACGCCTGGACGGGCGTCTTTTTTTCGGGTGTCGTGCAGTTCTTCGGAATGTGGCGGTGGTCTCAAGTGAATGGCGACATTTATTTGATTAAGACCAGGGTGCGCGGTAGGAAAACCTGAAGCATTGACCGGAGCCCGGCTGATGCAGTTAGGACCCTCCGTTATAAGAGGCTTCTCCAGGTTCGGAGAGTCCTCCCCCGGTGGTTAGCCCGTTTGGTTACTGGCCAGCAAGGCTCAGTTGTTTCGTTGTACTGGTTTCGTCTTCCACTCTTGTATCGTGGATGCGGTTTCCAGGAAGTGACTGGGCTCATGGATGAAGTAGCCACTTTGTTACAAAAGTTGCGAACTGTTGAGCTGGCTCGCCAGCCCACACGTAGCGACACTTATTTACTTACTTATTGAAGGGACAATCAAATATGAAATTCTGGTCAAATTCTGATGTTCCGACCCCGGGTAGCTCGATTCCTGAACTGCGATTACTTGCAGCGGTTCTCCAGAGGGCGATCCACGACTTCATCGGGGGCGAAGGCGAGGTACGAGATGGTGCGCGCGCATGGCTCTTGGAAGATGAGCCAACCGATGCCCCTCTTTCGTTCCGTTTTATCTGCGAGGCACTCGATCTCGATTCAGAGAGCCTCCGCAAGGCGATTTCGCGCCAGGCTGATGCACAGGCCCGCGAGTACGCCGCGTCCGACGCTATCGCATAAATACGCCGGAAAGTTACCCAGTGTAGAGCTGGGTACTGCTCGTAAGGGCGCAGAGTATCGGTTTTTAGCCGTTATTCTGCGCCCTTAAGTTTTTCCTGCTTCCCCCGAAACTTTCCGCGGCTCTATAATTGAAGGATGAGGGCGCAACCTTGCGCCTCTCAGCCGGAGGGGTGTTGCCTGGGACCGGGCTTTGTCGCCGGTCCGTTTGGTATCCTGGAGCTGTATGAACGGGCCTCCGGTAAATAAGGTGATTTCGCCACCGTTTTTCGACGGGTCGTTAGCGATTAGCGGAATGTAAGGTGCGCTATGTCTGATGCAGCAGCGAAAGGAAACAACCCTGAACTGTGGGAGAAGCTGCTTGCCGAATTGGACGAAAAGCTCCAGCTAGGCCTCCTGGATCGCATGAGGCGCGTCAAGGCGTACCACTTCGAATCCGGAATCCTCTTCATAGAGCCAGGAACGGTTGAAGACGACTCGTACCTCCGAAAAGGCGGCACGCTTCAGCACCTTGAGCTGATCGCACAAGATGCTACGAGCATTCGCGAGCTGCGTTTACGAGAGAAATAGTTTCGCCGGACAGTCCTAGCCGATCGGCCTAGAGTGCAAGAATGTCGAAATCTGTGACCAAGAAAAACAGCACCCTTAACGGCTCAGAAGGCTCCACTAGCTGCCGTCATTGCGGCAAGCAGATCCCCATTGAGCTGGGACCGAACGGCCCGTTCTGCTCACACAACTGCAAGATGCAGGACTTATCAAAGTGGTTTAGCGAAGGGTACCGCATCGCGGCTGGTCCAGCAGTGACTTCGCCGGACCAGCCGGATGACGCGGAGTAGCCAGCCGCGGCGCGTTAAAAATTCCGCCGCGATTTTCCGGCCTCAACCAGTAGGCTGGTCGATGCATTAGCCAGGCCAAACCGTACGTAGTCCGGATTGAGCCCCAGAGCTTCACACACGTTGTTGAACGAGAAGGCGTACTCAACCCCGGTATCCATCACCCAGCTGAACGCTTCCGCGTACCGGGTCTTCTCCTTGGGCGATGAAGCAAGGGCATAGTGGATGTACGCCTGCACCCCGTCGAATAGCAGGGCTGAGAGAAGTCCCCTTTCCGGGCCGCTTGCGTACCCCTTATTTCCATCAAGAAGCTCTTCAATAACCGATGTGGCAAAAACCGACTCAGAACCTTTTCGAACCTCGATGTTTTCACAAGCCATGGTTGCCTCCTACTATTGAGCCTCCAGGGGGTTAGGGGCCCTCGCCCCGGCCGCTGGAAGCTGACCTTCTTAATTCGGATGCCGCTCTGTTGTGTTCGGTGCTCTGTGACACGAACCAAGGCAATCGGTCAGCGCTTAAAATGACAGGAGAACACCCCAATGGCCGGTACGGCACGCCCTGAGGACCGCCCCTGGGCATTGGACCCCGAGGGTGACCCACTCCTACCGATACAAATCGCGAATGAAAACGATTAAAGAAGGGCCAATACGGCCGCCACAAGAGCTAGAGAGACACTTGCAACAACCGGCGAGAAAAAGCCGAGGAACACCGTGGCCACTGATAGAAATGCCCCGAACGCGACGAGAATCCGAGCCCTCTCGACGAGCCGCAAGTAACGGTGGGAGTCCGCTAACAATTCGGGGAGCTCCTGCAAGTTCCGAGTAAGTGCAACCACTGTCGAGCGTGGAAGCTCGAAGCGCTCGCCGGCAAATTGGGAAACCTGAATCTCTGCCGAGCGACCAAGCACATCCGACTCCTGTCCACGAACCAGAATAGCTGTCGCCCCCGCCTCGCCCGGAGCACCTGTACACACGCCCGAAGATACTAAGTTGTGCCAAACGGCCGACTCCTCAGATGGCTCGACCAAGAGTCGTTGACCGAACACCACCCAGAATCTGGCAACGAGCTCACCCCCCACCGCAACGAGCAGCGGACGCTCGTCATCACCACCTTCAACGTTACTTTCGGATGGATGGATAAGTACCCCCCGGTCAACCAGTAGCTCTTCCGTTCCGATGAGTACGGTCACCCCCTTCACGCGACCACAGATCCCAGCACCAGGGATCTCCTGAAGCTCAAGCACTCGCTCAGGCGTAACGCTTTTGCACTCGGCCTGGCAGAAGTCGCCAGCAGCGGCAAGCGCAACATCCTCAGCCCGGCCGAGCAATGTCGCAAGACAACCTGTCAGCTCGTGTCTACCAACTCGGTCGTCGAGCATCTCTAGCTCGCGAACTCGCACAAGAGAGCCCAAATCGACACGACTCGGGTCAAAAATCACTCTTGTCCCCGACGCAAGCTCGCGAACTGCGCGGTCCGATGCGGCGATGAACCCCTGGCGCGCCCAGCGCCGAACCATCAAACGCTGACGGGCGTACAGTCCCTCAGCAAGCTGGCACACGATTGCTGCAAAAAGAACTAGTCCGGCAGCGGAGAGCGTGTCCCAGGGGCGCCCAACCCGCTCGTCCCAAAGGATGGCACAGGCTACAGAGACGAATACCAAAATGTAGCCCGTTGCAGTGCGGGCACGCAGGTCTTCACGGTGGAGAGATAGACCGGCCCTCTCGACACTCGAACAAACCAACTTTTCAAGGCTGCGAAGGCAAGAATCCTCAGAACCCGCGAGCGCCGTCGCCTCGGCAGCTCCACCAACGACCTCCGAACCGGCGAACACAACGTCCCCCTCCTCCTTGATTCGAAAATGTGTCTCTGGGGACAAGTAACGCTCAAGCACGCTGCAACAGCCCCTCTCTATGCGAGAGTCAGCGGGAACCAGCACTCCCTCGCTCAACGAGAGGCGTTGGCCCTTTGAAGTTTCGGGTAACGACAGGCCAGGCGGGAGCAGAAGGTGGTCCTTGTCGGCAGCCAACGGGGTGCTGCATGCCGCAGCGCGAGCCAACAACAGGACACCCGCCGCAAAGACCGGTCCGGTTGCAATCAAAACTGAAGAGCTAAAAGAAGGGCTGTAGCCATCCCCCAGTCCACCTAGGGCGAGCAGCAACACTCCGGCTGGCGCGAAGAGCTCGAGCGGGCTCTCGATACGGTCCCGCGCTGTGAGGATCGAGGTAGCCTCGAAAAGCGCCACAACCAGCGCAACGCCTGAGAGTGAGAGGGAGAGGAACCGTAACCTTTCCGGCTCTAAACCTCCTTCTGTGAGTGTGTATGCAGCGAAGCTGAGCGCCAGCAGGGCGATACCGACCAGAGTGCGTGTCGCTCTCGAAGGAATCACGCGTGACTGCGCCGCGGATCGCCCGTTTGATGCAACGCTGCCTGAAACGACTTGTGGCGGTAAGCCCGAAGACTCTGCTGCTGTGTGGCTCTCAGATTCGTTTGACGACTGTTCGGTCTGAGTCTTCGCTACCACCAGAGCACCTGAGATTACTACTCAGACTGCTTGTCCGATGCAGCATCAGTGGCACCTGCAGCCACGTACTTCTTCTTCAGCTTCGAAAGCTTCTTGTCCTCGAAGAGAACGTGCTTCCGGGCGATCGGATCGTACTTGCGAACCTTGAGCTTATTCTCGCCCTTGCCCTTCTTCTTGTTCTTCCGGTTGATGTAGAAAAATCCAGTTCCTTCAGAGGAAACGAGGTAGAATGTCTCTTTTGCGGCCTTGGCCATACGGTATCCCTCACCACTCTGGCGCTGTTAGCTGAATGTTCTCCGACTGGAGAAGAGCACGTGCGCCGAATCAGAACCGTGGGTTGTAGCCTAAAACTAGGGAACTTTCAACCTTACACATCCCCCCGGGGTCGCTTGAGGGCCCGTCTAAGTCAGCGAAATGAATACCGGCTCGCGATTCCCTAGCCAAAAGCCATTAAGACGGCTTGGACACAATCACACTGATGGAGTTTCCGCCGAATCCGGCCGTGTTGACCAAAACGGTCCGCGGGTGCTCAAAACGGCAATTCCCGGCAGTTGTGGGGTAGGGAAAGCCCTCCCACCCCCCTCCTTCGAGCAACCACTGAGCCATAGCGAGACTTACCATTCCGGAGGCGCCGTAGGTGTGTCCGGTCAGGTGCTTGGTAGTGCATACCGGAACAGACCCGAGAAGCCGGTCAACGGCTCTCAATTCAGCTGCGTCGCCCTTGACCGTGCCGGGGGCGTGCAAGATGACTGCATCGACCGTAATGCCTGCTGGCAAACTACTTACGGCGCGCTGCATGGCGAGCTCGAATCCCGCGCCGTCCTCTGAGATACCAGTTGCTGATGGCGTAGCCTCGAGAGACCAGCCAATGCCGAGCAGAGCCATGTCATCCGCTCTGTAGCTATGGTCTCGGCAAAGCAACGCTGTGCCGGCACCCTCTCCGAGAACCACAGAGTTCACCCGCTGGTCAGAGGAACAACAGGGTCTGCAGGGCCAATCGGTGCGCTCTTGCGAGTAGATCCGTAGGGCGGCCAGCTGCGCCAGGGTATAGGGTGTGAGACACGACTCTGTCCCGCCAAACACGGCTAGCTCTGCCATGCCCGCGTCGATGAATGCTTTTGCAACAAGCAGGGAGTGAAGTGCTGAGGTGCATGTCATCGAGGTACCGACCGACGCCACCCCAGCGCCTGAGGCTCTGTTGCGGCAGAGTTCCTGCGCTACCCACGAGGTAAGCCCGCCCGCGGTTGTTTTAGGGGATGTTTCCGGAGAGAGCGGAACCACACCCAGCTGGTGCTGCAGGATAGTGCTCTCAAGGGAGGTCGTGGCACCTCGAGCTGACCCGATCGAAACGCACTGTACCTGCTCCTCCGCAGAGAGTGTGCCGAGTGTGTGCTTCGCTGCCGCGAGAGCCAGCAGAACCGCCCTGTCGAGAGAACGCTTGCTGCTGTGGCTAGCCTCGTTAAGAATCGAGGCCTCGCCAGAATCGGTGAGCCTAAAAATCGCCCTCTCCCCCAGTTGGGACAGATTCGGGGTTCCGCGGCGCAGCGATTCAGAGATTTCGGGCCGTGAGGCGCCGAGCGGAGAGATGGTGGCTAGCCCCCGTATCAGGAGCGGCTTCTTATTCATTTGCGGCCACCCTCCTTGAGGATCTCGCTTGATTAAGGGTCGCCACGGCGCTCCGCAGCTCAACTTCTGTGTTAAAGGCGTGCAGGCAGAGCCGAAGCCTCTCTGTGCCCGCGGGCACAGTGGGCGAGCGAATCGCCCGGGCGAAGTAGCCTTGCTCTGCGAGAGCAGCTTCCGCGGCGAGCACCTCGCGGTTTCCCGGCACAATGATCCCTTGGATCGGTGAATCAGACTCAAGGAATTGCAGCATGGGAAACTCTTCGGTCAACGCTCTAAAGGCTTCAACTAGGCCACGCAGCTTTGCCCGCTCGACCTCCATCCCAGCCTGCAGCTCGTAGGCGAGGCGAATCATGTCAAGCGAACGGAGATCGGGAGCAGTTGAGTAAATGAAAGGGCGCGAGAAGTTTATCAGGTATTCCCGAAGCTCTGCGGCCCCGATGACGACACCTCCGCGAAAGCCGAGCGCTTTCCCGAAGGTGTGGACCCGAGCGAAGACCTGGTCTGCAACACCGAGCGCTTGCACCAGCCCCTCTCCTCGCTCACCGAACACGCCAGTGGCGTGTGCCTCATCCACGACAAGGAACGCGCCCTTTTCGCGGCACACGGCAACCAGGTCCTGAAGGGGCGCCTGGTGACCATCCATTGAGTAGAGCGACTCCACCGCAACGTACACTTCGCCTCGAGCAGCGCTGATCTTCTGGCGCAGGTCATCTGGATCGTTGTGACGGAACGAGAACGAGCGCGCCTGCCCGAGCCGAACTCCGTCCCGCATCGATGCGTGCACGAGCTCGTCGTGGATCACGGTGTCGTGACGACCGCCGAGGTTGCTGAGGAGCCCAAGGTTTGCTTCGTACCCAGAGCCGAAGAGGAGTGCGGCTGGAGCCCCGTGAAAGGTCGCGAGGAAGCTCTCAAGCGCCTCGTGCTCGGGGGTGTTGCCACTCACCAGCCTAGAACCGGTTGCACCGCCGGAGGCGCTCAGCTGCGCTGCCTCAGCACCCAGAATGCGAGCGACCCCCAGGTAATCGTTTGAGCATAGGTCGACTCCCCCATGATTGCTGCTCAGTGATCGCAGCGCAGCTCCAGCCCTGCGCTCATCGAGCGCGCGCAAAAAGGAGTTGGGGAGTAGTGGCTTCATGGCTGTTGGCAGTGTTAAAGGCGGGCTCCGTATGCTATCAAATGTCTCCTCCGACGCAAAAATATGAGTCTGTGAGCCTGTATGAACCTGTTAGAAGAGCTTGAGTGGCGCGGTCTTATCCAAGACATCTCCGATCCTGAGGCCCTCTCGAAGGTTAAGCCTGGGGATTCCTTTTACATGGGATTTGACCCTACGGCTCCCTCTCTGCAAGTCGGCAACCTCGTTCCGCTCATCGTTGGTATCCACCTCACCCGCGCTGAATTGAAGCCGATCCTGCTCTTCGGTGGGGCAACCGGCATGATCGGCGACCCGGGCGGAAGGAGCGCTGAGCGCAACCTGCTCGAACTAGAGCAAGTCGCCTCAAACACCAAGCTCCAGGAGGCACAGGCTCGTGTGCTCTGGGAGCGGAGCGGTTGTGCCGTGTCGCCAACCTTTGTGAACAACATCACGTGGACCAAGGACGTTTCGCTCCTTTCGTTCCTGCGTGATACCGGGAAGCACTTCACCGTCAACTACATGCTGGCGAAAGACTCTGTGAAGAGCCGGCTCTCGGGAGACGGAATCTCTTACACCGAATTCAGCTACATGCTGCTCCAAGCATTCGACTTCATGCACCTCTTCCTAAACAACGGCTGCAAGCTGCAGGTCGGTGGTTCTGATCAGTGGGGCAACTTGACTGCGGGACTTGAGCTCATCCGGCGAAAACTGCAGAAGGAGGCTTTTGCTTTTTCTACCCCGCTGATCACAAATTCCGACGGAAAGAAATTCGGCAAAAGCGAGGGTAACGCAGTGTGGCTCGATGCAACGATGACGAGCCCGTACAAGTTCCATCAGTTCTGGCTCAACGTTCCAGACTCGGATGTTATCCGGCTTCTCAAGGTGTTCACGCTTGAGAGCCGCGAACGAATTATACAGCTAGAGGCGGAGGCTAATGCACACCCAGAAAAGCGCGTTGCCCAGCAGGTTCTCGCCGATGCGCTCTGCGACTTGGTGCATGGTGCAGAGGCTACGGCAGAGGCGAAACGCTCTGCTGCTGCGCTCTTTAGCGGCTCAATCGAGGAGCTAAGCAAAGAGCAGCTCCGGGAGCTCTTCGCTGATGCCCCAGCAACTACGATATCGCGCCAACAGATTGATGAGCTCGACCTCCTCTCGCTGCTTGCATCGACCGTTGCAAAATCAAAGGGCGAAGCGCGTCGCCTGGTGCAGGGCGGCGGAATTTACCTCGACAGCCAGCGCGTCTCAGACGACACGCTTAAGATTCGAGACACGAAGCTGCTCGAGAAGGGCTTCATCGTGCTCCGCAGCGGCAAGAAGAACTACCACATAGTCCGAGTGGAAGGAGCGTAGCGTGACGCGCCACAGCGAGGGCGACTCTGTGTACGTACGCCCCCTCAAGAAGACGGGTATAGTCACAAAAGTCCTCTCAGAGGATCGCTTGCAAGTTGCAATTGGCGATCTCTCCATCCGTTGCTCGATTGGAGATCTGGACCCTTCGCCCGAAAAGCCCAAGGCCTCTCCGAAGGAGAGCTCTCGCATGGTCCCTGCGAACCCCGCCCCTGCCCCAAAGAGCATCGACCTGCACGGCATGTCAGCGGATAATGCTATACGGGGTGTTGAGCAGCACCTCAACCGGGTCATTCTTAATGGCGCTCAGCAGACGAAGATTATTCATGGGCTTGGCACCGGACGAGTACGCAGTGCGGTGCACAACCTCCTTTCATCACTCGGTGTGGTGCGTGCTTTTCGGCTCAACGACGCGAATCCTGGCGAGACAGACGTATATTTCTAGCCCCACGTGACAGGCCCCATTCTGAGCCGGGCGCCCTTTCCAAAAAGGTCGGGTAAGCCGACGGGGATGCATCATTTTTCATAAGGAGGCGCTCCATGCTAGATTCCCCGGGATGTCTCAGCCCCCTTCCAAACAAGAAGAGATCTCCGTTGAAATCGCTAGCCTTGCGGCCGGCGGCTCCTGCGTAGGGTCTATTACAGCGCCCGAGGAGCTATCTGGGAAGAAGGCCTTCATCCCTTTTACGATCCCTGGCGAGCTTGTCACCGCAACTGTTAATCGCAGCAAACGCTCGTACGTCGAGGCCAGTCTCGTTTCAATCGCTCGTCAATCTCCCCATCGCTGCGCTCCGGCGTGCCCAGCTTTCGGCAGCTGCGGTGGATGCGACCTGCAGCACATTAACCTGCCCGAGCAGCGCAAGCTCAAGGCGCAGATGGTCGAGGACCTGCTCCGTATTCACGGCGGGATAGAGGCGCAGGACGGCGTGTCGCTCTTGGCGGCGGATCTTCCGGGTCTCAGCTACCGCCGCCGAATGTCCTTCCACATCAACAAAAAGGGCGAATTCGGTCTGTACCGAAAGCATGGCAGGAGCATCGTTGAGCTCACTCACTGCCCGATCTCAACCGACACGATCAACTCATTCCTTGAGCAGAACATCTCGCTCATTAAAGGCTGTGCGCCGGAGGTCGAGACGGTTACTGTCGAAGACCACGATGGGATCCCCCACCTCGCACTTGAGATTCACCCGAAGAACCTCACCGGCGCGGAATCGCTGCTGACGAAGGAAGCGTTCCGCGAGCTTGAGCGGCGAATTCCACAGCTACAGGTCAACTTCCGCCACAAGGCAGTCTACCGAGCTGCGGGTGTCGCGAGTGACGGCCCTCCAGTCGGGCACTTCTCCCAGAACAACAAGCTGGCGAACGACGCGATGATCGAGTTCATCCTGCAACACGTGCAGACGGAATCGGTGACGGACCTCTTCGCCGGAGCCGGCAATATCTCGATACCTCTCGCCGAAGGAGCCCACATCGTCACCGCTGTCGAGCTTGACCCGGCTCTCGTTGCTTTCGGTCAGACGCGCGCTGAAGCCGCCGATGTCGCCAACCGCCTCACCTTCCACGTATCGGGCTGCGAAAAATGGATTCAAAACTATGTGCCAGCTGAAACCGTTGTGCTGGACCCGCCGCGAAGTGGCGCACTTGAGGTGTGTCAGCGGCTCTCGTCTGAGGTGTCGCCATACGTCGTGTACGTGAGCTGCTACCCCCCAACCTTCGCTCGTGATGTTCAGGCTCTCTCCGAACGTGGGTACTACCTCAAGAGCGTGTCAGTACTCGACATGTTCCCCCAAACTTACCACAGCGAACTCGTTGCTCTCCTTGAGAAGGCCTGAAGAAGAGTGTACCGAAAGGCTGTTAGTGGTGGTACCGTCCGGCCATGCGCTGTCGGCGGATGTCTATAGTCACTCTCTCCCTCGTTGTGCTCGTCTGCACCAGACCGTGTCTTGCCCAGCCCTTCCCCATTCCGCCCCAAGTTGCAGAGCTGGTCATCGCCAGCCCTAAGGATCCTTGGGTGGATTTCGCGCTGGACCAGGTAAAGCCCACCTCTCCGTGGTGGTCCGAGGCGCTGCTGTATGTCCCAAACAGGCTACTCGACCTGGTCGACATCTTTCGCGTCGACGTGGGCGTAGGACCTTCGGTTGGCGCGGTCGTGCGCGTGACCGAGTACGGGCAGGTCGGCTATCGGCAGATGCTGCCGGCATCAGTGCGCGTCGGCGACCTCGGACGGCGCTTTCCGGCCATGGTCGAGAGATCGAGCGAGTTCGGAGTAGGTCCGGCCTACGTTGACTCTTCTGACCGCGCAGTCTGCCCAGGGGAAGTTGGCCTCGGGGGCGACCTGCTCATCGCGGGGGCTTACGCCGGAGTCTGCCTGGATGAGGTTGTCGACTTCCTGGCCGGCATAGTTCTGATTGACCTCAAGGATGACGATTACCGGTGATTACGAGTATGGGATTCCTGCGACAGCTTGAACTCTTGCTATCCCCACCGGAAGCGCCACAGCGGCGAGAGCTCGGAAGCGATCCGTTCCTCGCCGAGGTTTGGCGTAGCCTGCGACAGGAGTTCTTTCCAGACCGGTCCGAGCTAGACTCGTATCGAGTGGTCTGGAGCGCTCGTCGCCAGAAGCGTGTTCTGGCCTCGTGCAACATTCGGCGTCGCAAGGTTGTTGTGGCCAGAGAGCTGTTCGAGCCGTCGGCGGTGCGGTGGATCGGGCCCGTGCTGTACCACGAGCTTTGCCACGCTGTAATCGATGACCAGGTTTCCTGTTCGCGCGACGGACGGCGGATGTGGCACGGCCGTGAGTTTAAGGAGCTTGAGAGCCGTCATCCTGACATCCCCGCTCTGCATGCTTGGATCTCCTCAGGGGGCTGGGCCATGGCTGTTCGCTCAAGTCGCACTCGCCACTTCTGGCGCGCACGCAAAGCTGGCGCCGCTCCTGCAACCGCAGTCGCCCTGCGCTCTCGGTAACTCAAAGTATGTCCACAAGATCGAAGCTGATAAGCCGGAGAGCCTTCCTGCAGGGGAGTGCGCTGCTGGCTGGTGGCGCGGCTTTTGCGGCTGCGCACGCTGACATGGGCATTGATTCAGCGTCGGGGCGAATAGTCGACGAGACTGTGCGCGTAACAGTGCCCGATCTTCCGAAAGCTTTCGACGGGTATCGAATCGCTTTCTTCACAGACATCCACCTCGGCATCTGGGTCCCCGATGAGTGGGTTGCATGGGGTCTTGAGAAGCTGCGTGCACACTCCCCTGACCTGTTGGTGCTAGGCGGGGATTATATCTTAGCGAACGACAACCCGGTCTGGCCGATGCTCGGGCTGATACGAAACGAAGCGTACGCGGGCATGGACTCAGAGGATGCCACGCCGCTCATCTTCTCGACTGCCGCTAAGCTCCTGTCAAGCTACTCCCCCCCAGACGGCATCGTTGCGGTGGTTGGCAATCACGAGCGCTGGAATTCGATCGAGCTGTTTCACGATGCGTTCCGGCGCTACCCAGCGATACGAGTGCTTGTGAACGAGGAGCTCTCGGTGCAGCGTGGTTCGGAATCTCTCCTGATCTTCGGCTCAGATGATTACCTGACGGGCCTCCCCGCCGTGCCTCCAGCGGCAGCGATCCCAGGAGTGTCCGCTCGCGTATTGGTCACGCACAATCCGGATTACGTCTCAGAGGTTCTTAAGCGTGACGCAGCCCGCTTCAGTTTGGCGCTATGCGGGCATACCCACGGCGGACAGGTACGATTGCCAGGGCTTATCTCGATGGCCGCTCCGGTACGCGACACGCGCTTCCTGGCTGGGCTAGTGCAGGTGGACGGGCGCTGGGTGTACACATCCCGCGGACTCGGGATGGTCGGATTGCCATTTCGAGTTAATTGCCCCCCAGAGATCACTACGATCGAGCTAAAATCAGCCTAACTCGTTACTATAATTAGCTTTAAATTATTGCTTAGCGCTCGGTTGAGCCCTATTCCACGACAACTCATTTGTTGGGTCAACAGCCCGAACTCTTTACATCTTCCCCCGTCCTTTGCTACAAACCCGGTTCCGGCAGGGAGGTGTGTGGCAGCTATCCGCGGCGCCATCTAAATCTTTGCGCGCCCATAACCTGGGCACGAAGCCGGTTTGCGCCGAGCTTCAGCAAGCGACGCGGAGATCACACGGTACGAAAAAGGAATGGTATTCGCAGTTATGAACGAAGAAGTGAACAACCAGAGGGCTGAGAACAACACGCGTGGTTCAGAAGGAGAGAGCCGCGAAGGTGGATCAGATGCCCCGCGCTCACGTGAGCCACGCCACAGCCACGGTGACGATCGTGCCCGCACCGGCCCGATGGAGGTCGCCGTTTCTCACAACATCGAAAAGGCGATGAAGATCCTTAAGCGCAAGCTGATTAAGGAAGGGCTCTTCAAGGAGCTCAAGGCTCGTCGCTACTTTGAGAAGCCGTCTGAGCGCCGCAAGCGCAAGGTCAAGGAAGCTCGGAAGAAGCAGCGCAAGGACGAGGCTCGCCTGAAGAAGGGTCCGGGCTTGATGTAGTCCCGGCAGCTTCAAGGGGCCCCTCCGGGGGCCTTTTTTTATGCCCACCTTCCTCTTCTTCCCCGTAGATTCTCTGCTTCTCGCCCGGAAGATTACGCCGAAGGTAGTGCCCCTTACGGCTCAACCGAGCTATCATTCGTGCAATCCATAGAGGAGCCGCGGTCTGTGAAGATCCTGTCCAAGTACGTGCTGCGAGAGGTCCTGTCGTTCTTCGGCATCAGCCTAGCCGCCTTCACTGGCCTGCTCCTCACACTACGCATGCTGCGGCTCACTTCACTGATTATCAATCGAGGTGTCGAGTTCGGCCAGATCGCAAAGGTTTTTCTTGCGATTATCCCCACGTTTCTCGAGATCGCCTTGCCGATGTCCACGCTGCTCGGCGTGATGCTTGCATTCGCACGACTGTGCGGTGATTCTGAGATGGTCGTCATGCGCGCGAGCGGCATTAGCCTCGCCCGTTTTCTAAAGCCGATCGCCCTCTTCGCAGCGGCTGTCGGAGCCACGAGCCTCTTCGTCTCGTGCGTGCTCCGCCCGTGGGGATTCGACGCTCTGTCGCGTGCGCTGTTTGAGGTAGCTCGTTCGAAGAGCATCTCAGGCCTGGCGGAGGGAGTGTTTAACAAGCTAGGCGAGATCACCCTGTACGCCGACGCAATTGACTACCAAACTGGCGATCTCTCACGGGTGCTCGTAGATGACAAGCGCGACTCGGAGCAACGCAAAGTGGTTGTCGCCAAGCGCGGGCGAATCGTTGCGGACGAAACTGCACGGACTATCTCGCTTATTCTTGCAGACGGCGTCGCTCACGAGACTCTAGACGGAAGGTACTCACGCACTGAGTTCAACTCCAATAGCTTAACGGTCGACCCAAACGAGATTAAGAACGACTCGAAGAAGGGCATTACTGCCCGCGAGCTCTCGATGGCTCGCCTGCGCGATGCGATTGCGGAGTATCGACATGCCTTGCGAAGCAGTGATGCCGCCGAGCTCCAGGTGTTTGGCGAAACGCTCACCCGGGCCGAGGTCGACAAGAAGCTCAGAAGGGCAAAGATCGAGCTTGGGCAGAGAACCTCCCTGCCCTTGGCATCGGTCATCATGGCATTCATCGGGATGTCGCTTGGAATCATGTCACCCCGCACGCAGCGCACCTGGGGCGCCGGATTTGCGGCAACTTTGGGCCTCGCAGTCTTCATAGTCTACTACGCGATCTTCTCAGTCGGAGTCGCTCTCGCTGACAGTGGCAAGCTGCACGTTGGCATCGCTCTTTGGACACCCAACGTAATCGCCTCGGCGATCGCTGTGCTCTTGGTGCGAAAAATCGCCAGTGAGCGATGGAACTCTGTGTCTGAAGGGGTGCAACGCTCTCTGCAGCGCTTGATCGCCCTTGTTCGCCCATTCCGCAGGAACGCATGAAAATCCTTCATCGCTACATATTCAGCATCCTTGTGAAGAACTTCGCAATCGGGCTCGCGATGTTCGTTTTTCTGTTCCTCATGGTCGATTTCTTTGACCGGCTCGACAATGTCCTTTCAGAAAATGCGTCCGTGTGGCTCATCGCCCAGTACTTCCTGTGCAAGGTTCCGCTCATGGTGGCGCTCATGCTCCCAATCGCGGTGATGTTCTCTACTCTCTTCACATTTGGGCTTCTCTCGAAAAGCTCCGAGATCACCGCGATGCGCGCCAGCGGCCTAACCCTCCTCTGGCTCGCACGACCACTCGTCATCTCCGGGTTGCTGCTCTCCGTCCTTTCGTTTCTGCTGGGTGAGTTCGTCGTGCCTCATGCAGAGCGAAAGCAGAAGCAGATATACAATCTGGAGATCCGCAAGAAGGACAAGCGTGGCGGGTACAGCCAAGAGGATTTCTGGTGGCGTAATGGCAACAGCTTTTTCGCCGTAGACCTATTTAACTCAAGCTCGAAGAGCCTTCACAATTTCTCGCAGTTTGAGCTGGACAGCGACTGGAACGCAGTAAAGCGCACCGATGCTGAGAGCGTTGAGTGGATATCCGACGACCTGGGCTGGAGCATGAAGGGTGTCACTCGCTACCACTTCGACACCCAGCCGGTTTCCGTCGAGCACTTCGAGCAGGTTCCGCTTGTAATCGGCGAACAGCCGGAGGATTTCTATGAATTCAAGGACGATCCCTCAACGATGAGCTACACCGAGATCCGCCGCTTCATCAAGAAGCAACGCCGCAACGGAATCTCGACTGCCCAGTACCTTCCGGACATGTACAGCAAGCTCGCGGCTCCGCTGGTGGTGTTCCTCGTTGGAATGATCGTTCTGCCGTTCACTCTCATCCCGACACGGACCGGGAGCATGGCACAAAGCTCGCTAGCTGCTCTCTTTATTGCTTTCGCTTACTTTGCCGTAGACTCTTTCAGCATCTCGATGGGGCGCGCGGACCTGCTCCCGGCCCCCCTGGCCGCTTGGATGGCGAATATCGTGATGGGCACCGTGGCTCTCATCCTCAACCTAGGCGCCGAGGCCCCCCGCTAGCTGCAGCCCCGCAAACGAGCCTGCACACCACCCCGCTCCAGACAGCCGGTCCACGCCTATCGCTGGGAGCCAGCCCACATCCGGCTTCGCACAAGCCCCAGCATTAGCTCTACCGTTTGCTCCAGTGGAGTATCCGAGTTATCGACAATCACAGCCCCACTCGCGGGCTTCATCGGCGCCGTGGCGCGCGTAGCATCGCGCTCATCGCGCGCTGCAAGCTCTGCTGAAACAGACTCGATATCTGCCCCCTGGCCTTTTGCCCGGAGCTGCTCGACCCGTCGTGCTGCACGGATTTCAAGCCGCGCGTCCACGAAGAACTTTACAGGGGCATCCGGGAAGACAACTGTGCCCATGTCGCGACCCTCTGCAACGATCCCCAACGGCAGGAACGCCGTGCGTTGAACGGCCAGGAAGAGATTTCGGACAGCTTGGTGCTTGGCGACCTGTGACGCACCCTCCGAGATGGCACGTGACATAAGCTCTGCCTCCCTGACAACGCCATCGATAACCACCACACTGCCCAGGATTGGATCGTGGCGAAGCTGGAGCTGATGGCGAGCGACTTCGGCAGCCAGCAGATCTCCCGCTGTCAGGGGCACCTTAGCCCTCTCCGCGAGAAACGCCGCCGCCCGGTACAAGAGCCCCGAATTGAGGTGAGCGAACCCAAGCCGGTCCGCAAGCATGCGGGCTAACGCGCTCTTGCCTGAGGCACCGACTCCGTCAACCGTGATGACTTGTCGGTCGGAGGGTGGGCTTACGTTATTGGAATCATTGTGGGACACGCCGCGAGGCTAGCATACCCGACTCGCCACCCGCACCCTATTCCCTGCCTCAGCTCGCTCGGCAGCCGGGGCACCGCCAGTCATGGGCTCAAATATTCTTTAGTCGATTCGACCTCTTGTAGCATCCTACCTTTAAGAGCCAGAATAGCGATAAGAGCCACCGTTCGTTAAGATTCTCGGTGAAGAGCCGATATTTCCGTTAAAGATGGGTGGACCTCAAGGTTTTTATGAGGAGACGGCCCCAGTCCGAGGACCAAAAAGCGGTTAAGTTTCGCAAGTCGCTTGAGCCTAACAGCAGTGACCTCGGAATTGTTTTGTCTGGAGGCGGCGTGCGCGCAGCCTACCAAGCTGGCGCGCTGAAGGCCCTCGCTCAGGTGCTCGGCAAAGACCTCGACAACACCTCAATCGTGTTAGGGAGCAGCATCGGGGCGGTGAACGGGCTCGTGCTCTCTGCCTGTATCCGGAACGGAATCGGCTCAAGCATCGAGGTGCTCGAAGACCTGTGGCGCGAGAGAACTTTCTCCAACACGTTCGCCGGCTCTCGAACCCGGGCGTTTCTCCGCGCGATTCGAATCGCGACCGCCCAGTACTTAGCTCCAGGGCCAACAACTTCAAAGACCTCAGTGCTCGACCCTGCCCCGCTCGAGGAGCGACTCAACTCCGTTATTCAGAGTCAGGGCGGGCTCACCCCTTCCCGACGAGCCGCGTCGCTGCGCGCCATCGGAGTGATGACAACGATGGACGGCGCCCAGCGGAAGCCTCTGCTCTTCTTAAGTAGCCACCACCACCTAACTCCGGAGGAGCTCGCGGGTGCCACCTTTGAAGTTTGCTACGTCGATGAGCTGAGTGCCCGCCACGGCTTTGCATCCGCGGCACTTCCCTCGATTCTGCCCCCTGTTGAACTGGACACCGACCGCGGTCGCGTGCGGCTCGTGGACGGCGGAATCTCCCAGAATATCCCGGTTGATCCAGCAGTCCGGCTCGGCGCACACCGCATCGTTGTGATCGATATCTCAGGGCGCTCGTGGTGGCTCGACCGATACGGCGAGGCGCACGACAAGCGCCCGAGCTGGGAGGTGCCCGCCGAAGACGACACCTTCTGCTTCCGTCCTCCCGAAACCCTCACCATCAGAAACCCTGGCAGCCTCGGCATCTACCTTAAACAGGCCGTGGGGAGCTCCAGGAAGCGCTTCATGGACGCGTGCGGCGCACTTTGGCCGCTCTTCACCTTGGTGAAGGCAAAGCTTGGAGAGGAGGCTGCGTACGAGGTTATGTCCTACGTCGCACTCGATCCTGAGTACCTCAATTCCCTGATCGAAGTCGGGTACCACGACACCTTTGCACTGCTGCGAAGGCGGGCAAGAAACCCATTCCTGGCCCACGAAGAGGACGAAGCCGACGCTGCCAACAACACCAAGGACCCACGCCCCGTGCGCGCGTAGCGACTAGAGAGGGGCGCCGAAGGAGAACATTGTCTGCTTTGCTTCCTCGCCGGGCTGACGATTGATCGGGAATCCAATCTCGAACCGGATCGGACCCATCGGTGAGTTCCAGCGAATACCGTATCCAACTGCCTGCCGCAGGTCGTGGATCTCGATCGCTTGGTTGTCGTCGTAGGCTTGACCGACATCGTAGAACACGACTCCTCGCAGCCCCGCCGAATTCACGAGTGGGAAGATCACTTCCACGTTGTTGATCAGCTGCTTGTTACCGCCGTACTCTTGCCCGTTAATGTCGGTAGGTCCGAGGGTTCGGTTGCGATAACCGCGAACCGAATTCAAGCCTCCGGGGAAGAACCGGCGGAAGAGCGGAAACGGGTTGTCATTCATGCTCTCTCCGTAGCCAAAAGAGGTGCGGTTCGCAAACGTCACATCCCCCTCTTCGCCTTCCCAGATCGGGTGGTACCAGGCGTTCCTCGCCTCAAAGAGCCAGAAATCTTGATCGCCCCCTGCTCCTGCCACCTCCACCGAGAGATTCTGTCGCGAACCCCGGGTAGGATTAGTCGGATTGTTTATCGTGCTGCGGTTGAGTGCCGGCGTGAACGCTGACGAGGTTGAATATCCCTGCGAGTCTTTAACCAGCTGCGCGGAGTCGGGGTCAACGTCGCGAATATTAATCCGCAGCAGCTCGTACTTGAGTGTCACAGACATGTCCTCTGCCCACTTCCCAAAGAGCAGCTCTGCAGGGTATCCGACTGTAGTCGATCCTCCTTCGAGCTCGCGGTTAAAGTCCTGGTACTGGCGAGTGGTGCGGAGGATATCGGCGCCGGCTGAAACGAAGCTGTCATTAACTCGCGGGTTATCGAACGAGAGCACTTGGTTGGATACCTGATTACCGAAGTCGAGGTTAAGATTGACCTTATTTCCCGTTCCAAACACGTTATTCTCTGAGATCTTCGTGTTGAAGAGGGTTCCGTTCGCAGTTGAATAGCCAGCACCAGCGGTGAAGCTTCCCGTTGTTCCCTCTTTTACGTTGACGTCAAGATCAACCACCGAGGGATCCGACGTGGGCTTGTTAGTGATGTTGACCTCCTCGAAGAGACCCTGCCGCTGCAGCAGTGTCTGGCTGCGGCGAATCTTGGTGCCACTGTACCGGTGCTGCTCCTCGATACGCATCTCTCGCCGAATTACGTTGTCGTACGTCTTCTCGTTGCCAGAGATCGTAATCTTGCCGATCTTCACCGGATTGCCCTTCGTGCTGGTGAACGCCAGGTCGACCGTGCCTTCGTCGCGGTGGATTTCGGAATTTGGGACTACGTTCGCGAATGCGTAGCCCTCATCGCCGAAGCGGTCGGTGATAGTGAAGATGTCGGCCCGCACTTTTGTGGCACTGAAGACGTCGCCAGGCTCGCTCTTGAGGTCTTCGACGGTTTTCTCCGCCGAGCCTTCGACGAGGTCGCCCTCGGCGGTGACCTTGCCAATCTTAAACTGCTGCCCTTCAGCGATATCGAACACTACGTAGAGCCCGTCGTCACGCTTGTCTATCGACGCCTCGCCTACATTGCCCTCGATGTAGCCGTGGTCGAGCAGGTACTGGCGCAAGAGCTGCTTGTCCGCTTCAGTCATCTCCTCGCTCACCTTGCCGGTGCCGAACAGCCATGAACTCCACCACTTGTAGCGCTGGGTTTGCAGGACTGATCGCATCTCGTCTTCGTCGAGATCTGCCACACCCTGCAGCACTACCTCTCGGACGTGGTAGAGCTTCCCCTCTTTCACGTTGAAGGTAACATCAACCTCATTGTCCCCTACCGGTGTGGTCGAGTAGTCGAGCGAGGCATCGTAGTACCCCTGGGCCTGGTAGTACGCCGTTGCTTTGCGGATGAGAGACTGGATTTTTGCACGATCTACAAAGCGCCGTCCGTCTAGCTTGAGCACCTCGCTCAAGTCGTCCTCGCTGACATCATCGTTCCCCTTGATGAATATCTTTCTTGCAATCGGCTTCTCTGAAACCGTGAATTTGACGGTGACCGACCCGTCCCCGCGCGGGACTACCCCCACCTGCACCTGGTCGAAGTAGCCCGAGTTGTACAGCGTCCTGACATCATCGCTGAGCTGCGTGGCGGTAATCCGCCCAGGAACACTCGCGAGCTGAGACATCACGGCGCCGGTATCGATGCGCCTATTGCCCTCAATCTCCACGCCGTGCACCACGTAGGACTCACTTCCTTGGGCGACCG
The DNA here is from genome assembly GCA_947491545.1 of Deltaproteobacteria bacterium. Taxonomy (GTDB): domain Bacteria; phylum Bdellovibrionota_C; class UBA2361; order UBA2361; family OMII01; genus OMII01. The sequence continues at coordinate 27,728 of CANLJX010000001.1, read as the reverse complement.
CTACACGAGCTGATGCCAGCACCACCACGAGCGACGCACAAAGCAGAACGACACAGAACTGCAGCTTCTTCATCACTCCTCCGGCACTCGCCTAGCCTTGCGGTGCTCCACGAGGGCTCCACCCGGCGTCATCTCTACGACCATGTCCATGCTCTGCGCGAGCTCTTCGTTGTGAGTCACCACGATCAGCGTATTGTCGAGCTCTCTGTTCATCTCAAGAAGGAGCCTCTGGACCTCAGTGGCGGTTCGCACGTCGAGGTTTCCGGTGGGTTCGTCTGCAAGTACCACTCGCGGCTTAGTAATTAACGCTCGTGCTATCGCAACCCGTTGCTGCTCGCCGCCTGAGAGCTGCGAGGGGAGATGATCGGCGCGTTCAGACAGCCCCATCCGCCCCAGCAAGGCGGCAGCCTCTGCTCGCGCCTTCCCCTCATTCATATTGGACATGATCAGTGGCAAAGCGACGTTCTCCTCGGCGGAAAACTCTGGCAGGAGGTGGTGAAACTGAAAGATAAAGCCCACGTTGCGGGCACGAAACTCCGCTCGCTCATCAGAGCCCATGACACTCACGTCCCGGCCCCCGAAGAGAACGGACCCCTCTGACGGCGTGTCGAGCGCCCCAATCAGGTGCATCAGGGTAGACTTTCCGATTCCCGAACGGCCGATAATCGCCACCGTGCCTCGCTCCGGAAACGAGAACGTCAGCCCGCTTATGACTGTAAGTTCGCGGTCAGCATCGCGGTAGCGCTTCGTGAGGTTCCGTAGCTCAACTCCGAGCCGGGCCCCGGCTCGCTCTTGACTGTTAGTCATAGCGCAGCACCTCACTTGGCTCGAGGCTCGCAGCGCGGCGCGCCGGATACACAGTGGCGAAGAAACAGATTAGGAACGCGGCAACGCCCACTAGCGCAAAGTTGAGCGGATCGATCTCCACCGGGAGCTGCGACATCTGGAAGATGCGCTCGTCAATCGGGAACCCAAACTTCTTGAGCCCCAGACAGCCGAGAAAGCCGAGCACAAGCCCTAGCAGCGTGCCAAGCCCGCCGATAACTGCTCCTTGGATGCGGAAGATTCGGCTGACACTCTTCGTGGAGGCGCCCAGGGTCTTCATAATGGCGATGTCCTTGCGCTTCTCAATGACGATCATTATCAGCGTCGTGATAATAGAGAAGCTCGCCATGACGATGATGAGCAAAAGGACGATAAAGTAGACTCTCTTCTCGAGCTGGATGGCGTCCCAGAGTGGACGATTGGTGGCGGTCCAGTCTCGAACGATAAAGTTTGAGCCGGCGCCCCCAAGCTTCTCCAGGATCTCCTTGGCGAGAACAGGCGCCTGGTTTACGTCCGCGATCCGGATCTCTAGCCCCGTCACACCGCCATTCATGCCGAAGAACTTCTGAGCCTCTTCGAGGCTAATGTAGGCTACGCCATTCTCGTACTCGACCAGGCCAGAGCTATACGTGCCGGACACCACAAAGCGCCGGAAGCTCGGAACGAGGCCGAACGGAGTCGAACTTACCTGCGGCGAGAGCACCGACACAGGGGTTCCAACGAAGACACCTAACGTCTGCGCGAGCGATCGACCGAGCAGAATTCCGGGAATCGAAGCTTCGCTCTCTTCGCCTGACGCCATCAGCACCGTTACTGTCGGCGGATTGAAGAGCGCGTCGAGACTTTGCTTGGTGCCAAGGTAGCTCTTTACCTGCTCAGCCGAAGCGCTGCCCTTCTCGATGCCACGCAGAAGAACCCCTGACGCCCGAGACTGCGAACGGATCAGCACCTGGTGATATGTGAAAGGTGAAACAGACTTTACGCCGGTCACTCCCTGCACCGAGCCGGCGACTGTGCGCCAGTCGTCAATCCAGGCCGAGTTTCTGCTGCTTATGACGATGTGCGAATCCGTTCCGACTATCTTCTCCCGCAGCTCTGTCTCGAATCCGCTCATCACCGCCATAACGATGTTAAGCACCATCACGCCAATCGCGACCCCGAGCACGGATATCACTGTAATGATGGAGATGAACGCCTCCGAGCGCCTGCTCCAGAGGTAACGCAGCGCTATCTTTCGAGAGAAACTCCAGGAGGTCATCCGCCGGACGATAGCCACCCCTCCTAAATACGTCAACGAATTCAGATGAGTATAATTTGGAGGCCTCCCGCCTCCCTGGAGTAGAACAACAGCTCACCGACAGATGCGGCCAGTCAAAAACCGCCGACAAAACGCGCGTCCGGCGAAGGCCCGGCGAAGGCGCAACAGCGTTAAAACGGCTTCTGGAGGGGGCACTGCGACCGCGGCAAAGATAGCGCTCGGCGCAGGACTTCTTCGGGACCGTAAATCTTGATAATTGCATCGTAAAGATTGAGGAAATTCATCTTGTTCGCCCTTAGGCAGGTGAGCAGCTTCTAAGCAACGATGTCGACTCTTCAACGCCTCATAGCGCTGCTCGTACTGCTGCTCTTAGCGGCCCAGCCGGTCTTTGCCCAGGATGCGGCTCCGAAGGTCGTCAAACCCGGGAAGCGCTACATCCGCTCGATCACCATCAAGATCAACGACATCTTCGAGGACTACTCGAGTACTCCCTACAAAATTGCCGAGTCTATCAAGTACAAGACTCATGAGAGCGTAATTCGGAATGAGTTGCTCTTCAAAGAAGGGGATCGCTTTGACCCTTACCTGCTCAAGCAGTTCGAGCGAAACCTGCGCTTAATGCGCTACCTGCGCGAGATCCGGGTAGTGCCCACATTCGACGGCGACGCGGTAGATATCGCCGTCTACGCGCGCGACAGCTGGACCCTTATCCCGTTCCTGAGCTACTCGTCCGGCACCGGCCAGACAAACCGCGGCGTTGGCCTCACTGACTCAAACCTTGGCGGAGGCGCAACGCGCGTCGATTGGCGCTACATTGAGCAGGCTTCGCGCACCTCGTACGGCTTCGCTGTTAGCGACCGGCAAGCATTCGGCACCCTACACAACATGGACCTAGGCATAGCCGAGCGCTCAGACGGCACCGTCTACGAGCTCATATACGGGCTCCCCTTCCGCAGCCTTGAGCAGCGTGACGCCTGGCAGATAGATGCCGGAAAGCAGGACACTGTCGGTCGGCTCTGGTACGCGGGAACCGAAAACTACATCTTCCGCCAGCACCTGGACGACTTCACGGCTCTCTACACCTTCGCCGGCAAGGGAGCACATCCGGCGGAGGAAGACGATCCCTACACCGGCATCTACAAGGGCCAAACGATCCTCTCGCAACGCTACTCAGTCGGCATCGGGTACGACAACGCCAACTTCTACCAAGCAACGGAGCAGGACTACAAAGACCTCGACCTAGACCCGTCAACCGTGAGCAATAATCCAGCGGACCTGCCCGCCGACCGGCGCTTTAACGGCCCGCTCTTTCAATACCAGTCAGTCCAACCGAAGTTCATCACGATGAACTACATCGACCGCTTTGACCGTCCCGAAGATTACAACCTTGGGGACGAGTCTCTAGTGCTCATGCAGGTTGCCCCTACATCATTGGGCTCGCTCTACAACGCGGTGCTCGCCACGGCAAATCGCAGCCGCGGCTGGAAGACCACTGACCGTTCATTCCTCCGCGGAGAGATCGGAGGCTCAACGAGAATCGCCCAAGACCAGATCGAGAATACCCTGCTGCGCGGGGAGGCAAAGTACTACTCAGTGATCGGCGACCTATTTATGGGCGAGCGATTTCTCGGCCGACACACCTTGGCCAGCCAGTTTTACCTCGATTGGGGCGAGAGGCTCGACAAGGACCGCCAGCTGCTCCTCGGAGCGGATACCGGCTTACGGGGATACGAGATCAACACCTTCTCCGGCGACAAGCGCTTTGTGCTTAACCTGGAGGAGCGCACCCACTTGGCCGATGACGTCTTTCAGCTCGTGAGCTTGGGCACGGCCGCATTCATCGATGTAGGAGCGGCGAATTCAAACTCGATCGCAGAGCTGTTCTCCGAGGACGTCTACAGCGATGTCGGTTTTGGCCTCCGCTTCTGCTTCCCCCGATCAAGCGGCGGCGGTGTGGTGCGCATAGATGTCGCTGTTCCTCTGCGCGATGGGCCTGATGGGAGCAAAGCCGGTGAGCCGCGCATCATCTTCGCTGCCGGCCAGCTCTTCAACGCTCGCCTCCGAAGCGAGATTATCGGCGCTGAGAACGCCGCGGCCAATATCGGCTTTGACCGCTAGGGTTAAGCCGTCCTGTTCGTCCCTGTCCGTATCCGCCGGAATCTGTGCCCCTCCGGGAATGCGCCGCTATCTTAGCGAATTCGGCTCTGGTAGACAGTTTCCTGCCAGTTTTTGGCTGCACCCCCTCCCAGTGGAGCAACTATGACTCGTCCCTGGAATACCCTCGCATCGCTTGCGCTCTTCATCGCCGTCGCGGCCTCCTTGCCTCGGGCCGCTGCGGCAGACCAGTCGCTACGCGGGACTTTGCGGGGGCTGCGCGCACCCGCTCCCGTAGCAGAAATGCACCTCACGGTCCGCACCCAAGAGGGGCTTGAACGGTTCAAGCTTACGTTGGACGAGGAGTTCGGGCGCTCCCCATCGGTCATGCATATGCGCGGCGAAAGCAGGCCGACGAAGGGGCGAGGATCGCACACCCCTGTCGCGGCCAGCCGAATCAACGGCCGCTACCACGTGTTCTTCACCTCATCGCGCTGGGGCGTCCCGTCGGTTGCCTCGTTCTCCTTAGTGTCATCAGATGGGGGAGTGAGCCCAGCCAACGTTCGGGTTCGCCGCAGCAGCCGGCGCTCACTTCCCTGCGGGAGTGGCCACTCACACGGGGTCGCCAGGGCTAAGTCGAGCGGCACAGCGCTTGGAGCAGAGCTCCTCGGCGGAGGCGATTCCTCCCCTTTCTCCCCTCCGCGAGTCCTTGAGGTTGCAACCAGAGCAGACTACGACTTTTACCTGCTGTACGGCGCGAGCACCAACGACTACATAGCGGCAACTGTGCATGCAGCAGAGGTCCTGTATGCTGCCCCTTTGGGCTTGCGGCTTCGGCTCGCGAGCCAATCGGTGCAGACATACGGCTTGGCAAACGGCACTCCCGTTGACGCCGGGCTGTTGCTCGAGGGTTTCCGACAGCAGTCGATGGGCGAGCGCACAAACTACGATGTTTTTCATCTCTTTACCGGGCGAGCTCTGGCCGGGCGGACGATTGGGATCGCGTATGTGACCAGCGCCTGTTCTGGCCGCAGCCGCTTCAACATTGGTCTATCCCGCACCATCTCTCAGCCCCTTCAGCCACTGCTGTTTGCTCACGAGATCGCCCACAACCTCGGCAGCTACCACGATTCGGTGCCGAACTCAGTAATGAATCCGGTCTTATCGGCGAACAACAATATGTTCTCGCAGGGATCCTTATCCGCGATGAAGTCCGCCATCAATTCGCGCATGCGCTGCATTTCAAAGCTCCCTGAGCATGACCTGAGCGTCTCGCTTGCCGGCACAAATAGCCAAACCTTCAGCGCCGCTATCCGGTCAAACAGCGTGCGCTCGGAGCTTTGCTCGGTAAACCTCTTCGCTCAGGCTCTGCGGAGCGGCAAGGGCTTCGGTCCCACATACCGGGTTGCCTCCCGACAGGTTCTGCTTGCCCCAGAGCAGAACCCAAACGAGGTCACCTTCATGGGCACCATGCCTCCTGCGCCAGTCCAGCCAGCCGACATAGCTTTCTTTTCAAAGACCTGGTGCAGGTCCAGGACTTTCATAAGCCCCTCCCAGGTATTGCAGCTGCCAGAGAACAGCAACGGGGCATCTTCGAGCGCTCCGGCTGACGCGCGTCAGTGGATGCTGCTGCTGCGCGGTGCCCTCACGAACTAGGACCACACTGCTCACCTTCCAATCCTTCGTCACCTGCGCTAGCGCGCGGGCTGCTCGTCGATCTTTGTTATGCCAGTTTTTTTTCTAACTTTGTTTGTAAACGACACTTTTAAGCACCAACTCAAGGCCGAGTATCCGGGCAAAAAAAAAGCGCCCTCCGACACTCGAGAGTGTCGGAGGGCGCCGTAAGACGCAAAGCGCTGCTTACTTCTTCTTAGAAGCCTTCTTAGTGGTCTTCTTCTTAGCAGCCTTCTTGGTGGTCTTCTTTGCCTTCTTAGTTGCCATTTTTTTTCTCCAGTGTTGATTGCGGAAGAACTAATTCTAACCGCTATCTACGTTTGTTAATCGAGCCTCAGCGCCACTCCCGAATCGGGAAATTCCCTTCCCAAGAGGCGCGCCTTACACCCGAAACTTTTATCCCCTCAACCACCGCGCCTTACCTCCAATCGTGTAGAAGACACTGCGCAGATTTTTTGAGGGACTGTCTGCTTTGCCTTATCGGAAGATAAGATGCATCGCTTGACAATTCTTCTCTACGGATGCTGCAAGATTTATTCGAACAAGGGAAGAGGTTTCTCACCTTGCCGCGTTCAACTCGCAGCTCGCGATAGCACCGGAGGGACAACAACTAGATTCTCCCGCCGCCAAGCTACCGACCAACCTTCCTTTAACATCACCGCCGCGTATCCTACTTCACGCTGCTGGTGTCTGCTCCTTGCCTGGACCAGCATCGCTGGCCCTTGGTTTGGTCGCTCACTCACCGGCGACGTCACGAACCCTACCGAGCAGTTTTCATGTCGCCAGTCAGTGAGAGACTGAGCATTAAAAAAATGGTGACACCCAAAGTACGTGTTGGCAAGTACTTATTTGATGTTGTCTCACACCGAAAAGGTTGCGCGTCATACTCTCGCCTCTCAGCGCGTAGCGAGTTCGCTTCTCCACTGGCCTCTCTCGATCAGCTGAACACTCTCTCCGTTGAAGAGTCGCGCTGTCACGCTGACGCGCTCAGATGAGATCATAATGTCGGTGTGCACTGAGCTGGAATTACAGCCAATATCAGCACATTCAGCATCGCTCATGCCCGCGCCGCCACGCACACACCCCTTGTACGCGGAGCCGATGGCGATGTGGCAGGCAGCGTTCTCGTCGAAGAGGATCTCCTCGAATACCAAACCGCTCTGAAACACTGGTGAATCCGTGCCGACCAGGGCTACCTCTCCGAGTCTCTTTGCCCCACTGTCGCTGTCTAGGTACGAGCGCAGGGCCGCTTCCCCCTCGCTACACTCGAAGTGCGAAATTTCACCATTCGTGAAGGTGAGCCTTAGGTCCCGGATGAGCGTTCCGTTCACCAAGAAGGGGCGCGTGGCCGTGACCGACCCACGAGTCACCCTGCAGTCGGGCGTAGTAAAACACTCCTCGGTTGGGAGGTTCGGCTCGAAGCTATGCCCCTTCGGAGATAGATCGGAGCCTCCCTTAAAGACCGCGAGCTCCGACAGCCCAACGACCAGGTCCGTGCCCGGCCCCTCAAAGTGTATTTCTTTGATCTTGAGCTCCGTGAGCCGCTTAGCACGAGCATGCAGGAGCAGGTTGTGCTGATCCCATAGCTCAAGGAAATTGGGGCGATCTACCCGACAGATCCGGAAGATTTCGCCCCACAGCCTCGCTTCAGCATCCTGCGCACTGAGGCTAGGGAAGAGCCGCGCGGCCCAGCCCGGAGTGGCTGCCGCGACCACACACCAGTGAACCTTTGAGCGCTCAATCCCCTCGTTGTAGAAGTACTTCGCGGATTGGTAGGCCGCCTTCCTAACCTCGTTTACGGACTGAGGGGGAAGATCAGCCAGATATGTCGGAAACTCCGGCCCCAAAACCTTTAAGTTGGCCGCGCCTGAGTCAACCAGCTCGCGAAACTTCACCGAGTAGAAATCCGGGGTGCTCCCCAGAAACTGCGGTTGTGACTCCTGGATTCGAATTCGCTGCAGGAGGGGGTCTGATAGCTCCACATGCACGAAGCCAGCTCCTCGCCGGTAGAGCTCCCGAAGCAGTCGTTCGTAGAGCGGGCGGTGGTAGCTCTCGCCTATGACCTGGACGAGCTGACCAGGCTGAACGTTGAGCCCGTGGGCAGCTATCAGGGTCGCATACCGGTCGAGCTGGGGAATTAGGTCCGGGAAAAATGGTGACGAGATCTCTGTCATGTGTGGCTCCTTCTAGCCTCTCTGTTGGCCTGTGGAGCCTTTTAGCACGGGAGCAAGTCGGGGCGGCAGCCTCCTAGAAGGGGCTAATGCTCCTCAGGAGCCTCGCGCAGCGGGAGGAATCGCTAGCCCCTGCCCCCGCGCCCGAAGTCCAGCGAAAGCGGGCTGTGTCGCTCGCGCTCGATGCAGTAGCGGTCAGGCTTCGCACCCCGCCTGGAACCCGCAAACGGACGCGCGCGGCACCGTCACTCAGGTTGATGGGGAACGTTCCTCGGCAGGTGCGTGAATTGACCCGTACGGTCACGGGTACACTCCCGGCTCCAGTCCCGAAGAAGATCACCTGGGCAGGCACGCTGAGGCGGCCTGGTCCTGTCTTGCTTATGATCACGTCCGTGACGACGGGGTCTGGGTCGTCATCCTGTGGAGGAGGAGCGCCATCGCAGTTAGTCACCATACCAACCCCCAGGGCGAGCGGGTCGCTTGAGGAAGATACGAGGGCCGTCTGCGTGGCCGCCAGGTCGAGCACCGAGAAGAAGGTTGTAATAGCGCCGGTGGTGCCAACCAGTGATCGCGAATCAGTCGGCGTTGCGCTGAACGGGTCTCCCAGTATCTGGTTCTTAAGGGATGAGTTGAGTCCGTCTAGCCCGAAGTGGCCCGAGGAGGAGAAGGTGCCATCAGCCCTGATCGTCAAACGAACCGTGACGAGCCCCTGACCTGGGAAGCTGTAGTGTTCTGACCTCCACATCACGGTCACCTTATTCTCTCCGACCGCCACCCGCACCCCCTGGTCAATGGCTCGCGGGATGAGGTCAGCCTGCAGGGCTGCAATCGAGTTCTTGGGGGCCTTCGCTGCCACGACGTAATCGAGCCCTATCGGTGCCTTGGTGTAAACGAGCCCGTTAGGCGAGAGCCAGATCCTGTTTACGCTCTCCCGGAAGAACGGGAAGGAGAATGGCAGGTCGACCTGGTAGAAGCTCCCCTCGTCAGTCTGGTTCACTATCGGAGCCTCATCGGCCGATGTGTCCACTTCACCACCAACGAGCAGGTTAGCTGGCTGGAAGTCGTAACCGCACGGCATCTGGTCTGCAGGCGGTGTCGGGAGCGGCGCTGTCTCGTTGTACAGCATCCGAGCCACGTTCAGCGTGCGCTGGGTACGCACGAGCGGCACGCCCGAGGCGCTGTCAACCAGGGAGGCCCTGTGCGCGCCAGAGAGGTAGAGCCGATTGATCGCCTCCAGGTAGCTCAGTCCTGGCTCTCGACCGAGCAAGAGAGCGAGCGCTCCAGCCACGTGAGGGGTCGCCATGGACGTGCCGGAGAGCTTCCCGTACTGCGAGCTGGGCATGGTGCTCCGGATGTCAACCCCGGGAGCCGCGATATCCACCGTGGTGGCCCCGTAGTTGGAGAAGGTCGCCAAGTTCTGCGAGCTGTCCAACGCGGCGACGGAAACCACATTGTCAACGTCGTAGCCAGATGGGTAGTTCGACTCGGAGTCGGTGTCCGCACTAGAATTTCCGGCAGCCGCAACGAAGATGATGCCCGCGTTTTTGGCACGCTTGATGGCGTTCTCCAGCGCCGCCGAATACCCCCCTCCGCCCCAGGAGTTGTTCGAGAGCCGCACGTTCACGCCGTAGTCGATCCGCATCATGGTTGCGTAGTCGATCGCCCGAATGGCGTCGGATAGGCTGCCGCTGCCGGTCGCCGAGAGGAACTTGAGCGCCATCATCTTAACCCGCTGGTTTACCCCAACGACGCCCACGCCGTTGTTGCCAACCGCGCCGATCGTCCCCGCGACGTGCGTGCCGTGGTAGTGGTCATCCATCGGGTTTCCTGGGTTCGCCACCCCGGTGCGGGCGTTGATGCCGTGCAGGTCGTCGATGTACCCATTTCCATCGTCATCAATCCCGTTACCCGCCGTCTCTCCGGGATTTCTCCACATGTTCGCCGCCAGGTCTGGGTGGTTGTAGTCAATGCCGGTGTCGATCACCGCGACCACGATCGAGTTGGAGCCGGTGAAGAGGTCCCACGCGCGCGGGGCGTTAATGCCTGTGGCCTCGCTTAGACCCCACAGCTGCGAGAACTGTGGGTCGTTCGGCACGGCGGATGCTTTCACGACGAAGTTTGGCGAGCAGCTCTCAGCACGGCCCTCAGCCAAGATCTTTTTGCACAGGTCGTTCTCCACACGGTACGGCATTGAGCCATCAGCGTCAGCCGCAGCAGCTCGCATCGTCCCGCCGCTCTGTGCGCGCACCACCAGCGCCTCGCGGTTAATAACCCCCGCTACATCGACCACAGAGGAGGCGAAGTTTGGGCTCGCTGAGGCAGCTCCAACGGTGCTGCGGGATGCACGGGCAGGCACGGTGATGATGTACTCGCCGGGCACAACGCGCAGGTCCTCCGCCACCGCCTGGACCCAGTCAACGCCGCACACGATAGCCGCTGCGCTCGCTAGGAGCATTCCTCGCGCCCGTCGGGCGGCTCTGCACGGGGCTCTACGCATAGTGCTGCTGCCGGCTGCCGGTTCCGATATGGAACCCTCGGTAGAGTTGTCGGCCTAGTACTGATGAAGCTTTAGGGCCTAAACCTTTTCCGACACCAGGGGCGAGACAGTGGATTCAAGCTATTGCGGTAACGAGCTGGGAGGGGTGGTGTTTTTTCGTATAGCCGAAGGCTCGGCTCTGAGTTCAGGTCGGCTCCGATCTGGCCAGCTTTAGCGAGGGCCAGCGGCGGGGAGGAGAGAGAGCTCAAGCTTCCCATCTCGAATAAAGCGAGCCAGGTTAGCTGCATTGAGCGCCGCCTGCTCCTTCGACGCTTCGGGAGCTGAAAGGCAACGCACCGAGTAGTGAAATCCGTCCGGTATCGCCTCACGCCAAACCTCGTACACGTAGCCGCCCTGCACTGCGGGGCTGGCTAGCCCCCAACGGGAGCCAACGACCTTTGTGATGGGGCGCACCGGCGAACGCTGCGGCTCGACGTAGTTTTCCAAGAAGAGGTGCGTTCGCTCCCAGGCGTAGCGGTCTTGCTCGATAGTCACGTCGAAATCTGTTGGGCTCTGTAGCACCTCGCTGCGTGCAAGGTCCTCAGTGGTCGCTGCAACCTCAAGTCCGTGCTGCGATGCTCCAACAACGTCCGCGATCGACCCCTTGGGGCTCCCGCTCAAGCTACAGGCAGTCACCTGAAGGATGACGATTAGAGAGAGGATGCAAGATTTTTTCATACAGCCACTGTCGCTTTCTCAAAAACCCCTTCATTTTCCTGTTTCCGCCCAAACCAGGCAATGGGCTTGATTGAGCCGTCCGGGATGCTCGCAGCAAGCCCCTTACCAAGAAAAAAGCCGGCCTGGGTTGCCCCAGCGCCGGCCTTTCAAGCTTACGCTTTACCTCGCCTTAGCTAAACGAGCTACCGCATCCGCAGGTGCGCTTGGCATTCGGGTTCTTAAACTGAAATCCCGTGCCGTGCAGGCCAGTGACGTAGTCTACCACCGTGCCGCGTAGGTAGCCCGCGCTCACCGGATCAACGACGACCTTTACGCCATCGAACTCCAAGGCGATGTCGCCCATGCGCTCTTCTTTGTCGAAATCGAGACCGTACTGGTAGCCGGAGCATCCGCCACCAACAACGGAAACTCTCAAGAAGTCTCCAGCCTCGCCCTCTTCCTTGAGCGCCTTTGCTACCGCATCAGCCGCTGCAGCAGTGAAGAGCACTGGCTTCTCCTCTGTGCCGGTGAAGCCGTCGATAGCCTCTCCAGTCTGCTCCGGAGCAACATTCTTCGGGCCGCAACCGCTACCGCAAGACGAACTTCCACATGAACCCATAACACTTCCCTTTACGTTTGGACTTCTACGTTTGAATTGACGGATATGCGCCGGTCGCCTGGCTGAAAAGAGCCTCTTTGAGACCCTTTGGAACAGCTTAGACTCTGATCGTTAAACCTGCGCTAACACTGTCAGTATACTGAAAATGCGGAGGTTTTCACAAGCAGACAGCAGTGCTGGACCCCCTTTCAAAGCCTAGTTAGCACCACAAATCGCCAAAAGCAGCAGAAATTGCCGCCATCTAGCGGCTTCTCTGCGCCACTCCGCCCTCATGCCAGGCCGGAAAAGTGCCGAAAGGTTCCTTAGAGGGAAGGTCTGAGAAGCCCACCGCTGTACCGCCGCTCCTTCCCTCCTTGATTGACTCACCAACGAGGAGCTGCCATGCCACACCGGCCACTGGCTGAGATTATGAGGGGGTACCTGGGCTCGCTGCTATCAGCGCTAGCTCTAGGCTTCCTGCTCTACGTGGGGATCGCGGCAGCCGACTCAAAAAGCTCTGACGAGCGCGCACGCTTCGCTGCTCCAGCCGACGGAGACTCTTCGTTGCGCTTCACCCCGCTTGACCTCGCGGACGGCAGCAAACTAACCCTCATCTCCCCCTCGCGCTGGAGCGACCTCGCCGAAGAGCTGGTTGTGTCGCTCAACCGCACCCACAACGAGTACACCGAACGCTTTGAGAGGATACCAGCGTTCAGCACCGCCATCCGGCTCATGGACGAAGATGCTTTCTACGACCTCACCGGGGCTCCGACCTGGACTAATGCGATGTTCTTTCGTGGCGAGATCATCATTCCTCTCTCAAATACGAAGCCGATCGACATCGACAATCTCGACCGCTCAGTTCGGCACGAGTTCACCCACGCGGTCCTGTCGTCAATGTCGGGAGGCCAGATCCCCGGCTGGCTCGACGAGGGGATCGCCCAGTGGGCGGAAGGGCAGGAGCACCCAGCCCTGCGCAAAGCCCTCAAGAGCTGGCTGAAACACCACGACCCCGTTCCTCTCGATCGGCTCCAGGGTGGCTTCACTAAGCTTGAGCCAGCAATGGTTCCGGCCGCCTACGCACAGTCGCTGCTAGCTTCCAAGGCGATGATCAAAGCCTTCGGCTTTAAGCGGATCGGCGATTACCTCTCGTTGCTTCGAAAAGGGGTCGAGCGACCCCTGGCCTTTGAGTCCGCCTTCGGTCTCTCCCTCGCAGACTTCGAGGAGAAGCTCGGCGATAGCCTAAAGACCTGGGCGAAACTTCCAGACTCGCCCGAAGAGGCTGGAGTCGAGCCGCAGCGCGTGGAGTAAGCGCTGTTGCTTCCCGTCGTCCTCTCGCTCACAATCACCCCTAGTTAAGCGACAAACATTCGAGCAGATGCAAACTCCGCCAGAAGACACCAACGCCACGCTGGACCAGGCTCTTGCCTACATCGAGGCCGAGCTAGCCGGCTGCGACCTCGGGGCGCTGGTGTTAAAGCTCAAGAAGCGCTTCCCTTCTGCAACACAGGAGGTGCTCGTCTTGGCTGCCGAGATAGCAGCCTCCCGCCCTCAGGCGGCCGAGAAGCTAGGCGCATGGGCCGCCAGCGGCTTCGTCGCTCGCGCCGTGCTTGAGCAATCCTCCCGCTCGACGGTTGCCACCTGGCGCGCTTCGCTCTTCTCTGGCTGCTCGCATGTGCTGGAGATCGGGACGGGCTCCGGCTGCGACACCGCAGCCCTCGCGCGAGTCTGTGAACACGTCACAACTGTAGAGTCGGACCCTGCAACCTCTGAGCTTGCCCGCCGCAACCTAGAGGTCCTAGGGCTATCGAATGTGACCTTCCTCGTCGGCTCCGCACAGGACCTCGTTCCCGCAGCTCTCTCAACGTGTGATGCCCTCTTCGCAGACCCAGCCCGGCGCCGCCGAGATGGGGAGCGAGTAAAGGATGCCGAAGACTACTCACCGCCTCTCTCTTGGCTCCTCTCCCTGGCACTTCCTCGGCTGTGTGCAATCAAGGTAAGCCCAGGGCTCTTCGTCGAGCCCTGCCCACCCGGATGGGCCCGCCAATTCGTCGGGGTGGGCTCGGAGTGCCTCGAGCAGACGCTTTGGCGCGGCGCGCCGGTAGCTGACTCCAGCGTTGTGCTGGCTGACTGCGGCGCGCAGTGGCCCCCGCCACCCACTCATCAGCCCGCCGAGCTCGCCTCTGAGCTGCGCGGAGCTCTCCTAGAGGCGCACGCCACAGTAAACCGCTCACAGTTTCTCTCCTCTTTCTTTTCGCAGCATGGCGCTCGGCTGGTCGATGAAAACGTGGCGTACGGTGTTGCCGAATCGCTCCCTGCTGCATCGCCGTTCCTTACGCGCTTCAGAATCCTTGAGGACTTTCCGTTTCAGCCAAAACAGCTCAAGACTCACCTCAAGCGGCTCGGCTGGACCAACCGAACTGAGTTCAAGAAGCGCTCCATGCAGCTGGATCCGGAGGAGGTGCGCCGCGACATGCGCCTTCCAGAGCATTCTCACGACGCTTCCTTCGGTGTAGTCTTTCTTTTTCCGTGGCGTGGCAAGCCGTGGATCGTCCTTGCGGAGAGGGTGTGTGACTAACGACGAGCGACAGGAACTGAACAACGGAGTAGCGCAGCTGGGGCTACAAGCTAGAGCGGAACAGCTAGACTCGCTGCTGCGCTTCCTTGATCTGCTTGAAGAAACCAACCGGTCATTCAACCTGACTCGAATCCCTCGCGCCGATTTCGTGAAGCTTCACCTGCTTGACTCGTTGGCAGCCCTGGCGGCACTCCCCTCAGATAGCGGTCTTTCGATTATCGACATCGGCACAGGGGCGGGTTTTCCGGGAGTGCCGCTGGCAGCCCTACGTCCCGATACCCGCATGACGCTGCTCGACTCGACGGGGAAGAAGGTGCGCTTCGCAGCCGAAGCGGCTGCATCATGCGGTCTCGCAAACGTCTCAGGGCTCCACGCTCGCGCTGAAAAGATCGCCCACGACCCCCAGCACCGAGAGCGTTACGATGTCGTTACCTCTCGTGCGGTGGCGCCCTACCCCGCCCTGATCGAATGGATGCTGCCGCTGGTAAAGCCAGGAGGCGTGGCTATCGCCCTCAAAGGCAGCGGCTACGAACAGGAGATGGAGGGGAGCGAGGGGCTGTTAAGGGCTCTCGGTGGCGGCGAACCGCGGGTCCTGGCTGTGAGAATTCCCGGAAGCGAGATCGACCGGCATATTATCTCGATTCCGAAAGTGGCTCGGACAGAGCGAAAGCTCCCTAGGGCGTAAGCTCAACGCGACGACTGTAGGAACGGTGGCCGTTACGCGGCACGAGCTGGCAGGAACGGCTCCTGCTTTGCTGCGCGCGAACGGGGCCGGCGACGGTGAATGGCCTTGCGGCTCTGGAGGCGCTGCTCAACGTCCTCGTCAGAATCATCGTCGAACGACGGACGCTGACCGAGGTCATCCTGGTTCATCGCTCCACGCAGCTCGTCGTACAGGGTCTCCAGAGCCTTCTTCTTGACGCGCGATATGTGGCAGCGGCTGTAGCCGAGCGAAGTGGCGATATCCATTATCTGCTGCTCTTGGATGAAGATTCGCTTGATGATCTCCTGCTCAAGGGCGTCCAGCTTCTCGCAAGCGAGAGAGCTCTGGCTGTGAAGCTGCTTCTTCCACAGCACATCATCCGGCTGTGGTGAGTCTTGGCTTGAAATCGCTTCAGCAATCTCGGCCGAGTTCAGGCCGCGCAGGCTAAGCTCCCCCATCAGCTCACCACTGAGCGGAGCGCCCTCGCCATCAGCGAGTAGCGCTGTCGGAAGAGCCGAAGAAGCTGCCGCTGCTGCAACGGAGCGAACCAGGTTGCCTTTCAGGTGGTAGAACAGGAACGTCATAAAGCTTGCGCCCTTCGACGGGTTGAAGCGCTTTACGGCCTCACACAGGGAAAGATCCACTAGGCTGTCTACCTCGTCCAGGTCCATGCGGGCGTGCCAGCGCCGCAAGATGCTGCGACCGAGTTTGCGGGCCTTGAGACGATACTTAAGAATCAGCGCTTCCTGCTGAAGCGGAGTCGGCGAACCATCGCCTTTCTGAGCTGGCTTGACGAGCCGCAGCTTCGTCTTCGACCCAGGCTTTGCGGCCTTAGCGCCGCCACGCACCCGAGCGTTTCCTGCTTTCTCTTGCTTTGAAATCTCTCTGACTGAAGCTACCCGCATCGTGCCACCCTCGTTTTCTTGAGTAGAACCAAAACCTTCCCGCCACGTTTTTCGTTGTCTGTGCGGCGTTCTCCCCCTTATCCACCTGCCTCCCCAAACTGCTTCTGAAAAAGTTAAGTATTTGGAACCGCTACCTTATGGGGTATCCTGAGGGGTATAAGCCGGTGCTAGCTAAAGGTTTTGGCGAGTGCTTGCCGATAGTTATCGTGGGGAGAGCAGGAACCACGGGGAATACCCCCGCAAGAGAGACTGCTGAAAGGATTCGAACTGCACGTGGCCGAACGACAAACCCTGACAGAAGAAGAAGCAAACAACCTGGTCGTGGAGCACTACGGATGGGCTGAAAGCATCGCCCGGAGCGTAGCGCGAGCCTGGAGCCTAGATTGGCGGCTGGACGGTCTCGATGGCGCCGCGATGGAGGCGCTCATCTTTTGTTCGCGCCGCTTCGATCCTACCCGCGGAATTCCGTTTAAGGGTTACGCCCGCAAGCGAATTCACGAGGCATCTACCGACGCCGCCAGAAAATCGAAGGGCTGGACCCGCAGCACTGCAAACAAGACCGCAGTTGAAGCCAAGGCGCGAGAGATCTCCGCAGAGCTGTATGGGGTCTTCCCCGAGATGCGTGAGGGGCGCCTGCCCGTCTCAGAGTCCTCTGGGAACGAAGACACGGACATGAGAGCAGCGGTTAGAGAACTCCTCGTTGGAGCCAGCATCGTTGCCACGCGGCAAGCGGTCTCGAGCGATCCCCTCCCTGATGACTTAATCGACTACCGGCGAATGGTGGGTGTCATGGCAGCCCTTGAGCCGGTCCACCAGTGGCTCCTCTACAAAGTGTACTGGGATGGCCTTTCGCTTCGGACCGTTGCCACCGAGTGGGAGACAGATGGACTCAACGTGATGCGAGAGCACAAGGTTCTGATTGCGTACCTGCAGAAGAGCATGGCGCAGGGGAAGCCTGCACCCGCGCCAAAAATCCGGCCTGGACTAAGGCCGCTGATGACGAAGCTCAAAGGAGATGGCTCAAAGGGGCCATTCACCGACGCGTTGCGAAAAGCATCAGGATAACAGATAACCAACGGAGCGAGGCCATCAGATGGGCAAGAATAAAGACGACAAGAAAGTTGGCGCAGTCGGGTCCTCTGGTTCGACCAAGGGCGTCAAAGGCACTGAGTCAGTATCCGAGATTGAGAAGGTTAAGGGCGCCACATCTGTTAAGGGTGTCTCTGGCGTTTCACGCGTCGGAGGAGCTGGCGCGCTGGGTGCCATCACTCTTGAACAGCGAGACAAGCTGATGAGCCTCGTCTCAGAAGAGGCGGAGAAGCTCGCGGCGCAGGGAGTCATTCCCAAGAGCCAACGGGCCATTGTTGAGCAGGCAGTGAAGATGGTGATCGATGCCTCGCTCATTGAGTCGGCAGAGCCCCCCAAGAAGAAGTAGCACCTAGTCGCTCTCCCGCTCTTTTGCCGTTCCGCCAAGTTGCACCATCAGATACGATCGCGCCATGACGTCAGGTGCAAAGCTCAATACAGACCCCCTGGATCCTCACCACAAGGCACTCCACATTAACCTCGACCCACAGCGCTACGGCACAATCGCCGAGATCGGAGCCGGCCAGGAGATAGCGAGCTGGTTCTTCCGTGTCGGCGCCGCCTCCGGCACGATCGCCAAGTCGATGTCGGCGTACGACATGCTCGTGAGCGACAACATCTACGGCAAGGCCTCACGCTACGTATCCAAGGAGCGCCTCATCTCGATGCTCGCACACGAGTTCAGCCTGCTGATTGAACGGCTAGGGCCCCCGCGTGGAGCTGAGACCGGATTTTTCACAATCGCCGACACCGTCTCCGCGCGGAACTTCGCCGGAACTAACGAGAGCCACGGATGGATAGGGATCCGCTTCCAGGGAAGCCCTAAAGCCGAGCCGAGCCAGATAATCCTGCATGTAAACATGACCGATCAAGACTCGATGCGGCAGTCAGAAGCCCTCGGTGTCCTGGGAGTGAACCTTGCGTACGGTGCCTTCTACCTGAGCGGAGATATCAATGCGCTACTTCCCAGCCTGCTCGACTCGCTTGCTGGGGGAAGGGTTGAAATTGACTACATCGAGCTTTCGGGTCCGCTCTTCGCGGGGCTCGATCCTCGACTCGTTACCATCGCGCTGCTGCGCAAGGGGCTCGCCAATGCCATCCTGTTCGACTCGGACCAGCGACCTCTTCCGCCGACCGAATTTTTCCACAAGCGCCCGATCTTGCTAGAGCGCGGCTCTTTCCGCGCTTTACATCACATGTTTCCTGACTTAGCGGCGCAGTGTAATGCGAAGCTCCGGTCCTTTGGCGAGGGCGCCGAGAAGGAAGCTGCGTACGTCCTTGAGCTCTCGCTAAACAACATCTTGCGCACCCAACAGTCGACGGACGAGGAGGTGCTCGATGTCGTAGAGCAGCTCTCGAAGCAGCATCACAACATCTTGGTGAGCACCTACTCACAGTTCTTCCACCTCACTCAATACCTGCGCCGGTACTCAAGCTCCCCCTTTGGCTTCGTGGTCAGCTCCGCCCTCCTTCCACTGCTGCTTGAGGATGATCGGTACGCTCTGCTCAGTGGCGGAGTGCTCGAAGCCTCCGCTCGTCTCTTTCAGCAGCGGGTGCACCTGCTCGTGTACCCCGTGGAATCAAAGCTCTTCTCTTCGTACCTAGAGCTCGTGAACTTTAACACCAGCCGCATCTCTTTCCCGGCATCCGGCATGGTGCGAGCAGGAAATCTTTCGCTGGCGCACGTGAACCAGCACCTGTACCGCTTCCTGGTTGAGTCGAAGATTATCGTTGATGTCGACGTGGACGAGTCGTTTGCGACGCCGTCGTGAGTTTCAGCTCTCGGTTACAACGAGCGTATGTAGCCCGTACCCGCCCTGAGAAGTAAGGCCGAAGGAGGCCGAAAGCTGCAGCGTGGAGCCTCGTGCCCGCCATCCCCTTCGGTACAACTCGAAGTCGTAAGAGGTGCTCCCCTGGGTATTACAGGAGAACTTCAGAGGGCGTAGATCGATCTCGCGAGCCAACGAAGTCATAGAGAGATCTCTTGGGAGCGGCACTCCGGCTTCACGAAGCACCGAGCTTGCGCCCTCGACGAGCACAAGGTGCAGAGCCGACGGTCCTGCTGCTCCGCGTGTCCGGATAGAGAGAGTCATGTGGCGCAGCGCCTCCTCGGCACATTCCCGCGCAATCCATGGACGCAACGAGAATCCCCCACCTCGATCGGGGTCGAACTCCAGAGTCAGGCGAGCGTTGCCCTGGCTGAACCGCTCCCACACACAGCCACCCCGCGATTCAGCCATCCCTTCGGGCAAGCCTTCGGTCAGCCATGCGATGTCAGGAAGCAACGCTTCTCCTGTTTCGGGGCACGAACTCTCTATCCAGAGCACCCTAGCTCCAGCCTCGTTTTTAAACGGTGGGCTACAACGGAGCTGTATTTGCGGCACCACTATCGACTCTTCTTCGGGAACGCCCCCCCCTGAGAGAGGACTTAAGGAAGCAAGGCAGGCCTCGCTCAGACCACCCAGGACTGCTGAAAAAACCTCTTCCTCGGCCCGAGAGAGTTCGGTACGGCGCAACCCGTAGGCTGCGGCGAAGGCATCATCGGCCGAATCAAAGCACCCTTCTTGAACTGGAAGCTCCAGGCTCTGAGCTTCTGGAACTGTGAGGGTATCAAACGAAAACGATGGGTGAGTCGATGCACTCGCCGCCGAGACAACCACCGTTAGAGAGCCCAACTCTGGCTGCGAAGCTGCCTGCCGTGAATTCGACGGCTGCTGATCCATACGAACCACCCTGTATGTGCTAGCTCTTGCCGCCCTTGAGGTACGAATCGAGATCCCCAAGCTTGAGCGCCTGGGCAAACTTCTTGAGCGACGCTGCATTTACTGACTCGCCGTCTGCTTGCAGCTGGAGGATCCCGCCACTCTCAAGCAACACGGTTAGCTCTGGCGAGCCTCCCGAGGTATCGAGTGTCGCAGTGCGGCCATCGATCCGGAACTGCTCCTTGCCCGGTTGAGTGCCACCCATCATCATCCCCATCTTGGCGAGACCCGCGAGCCCACCCATGCCATCGGTCCCCGCGGCACCCGCAATACTGAGCCGGATACTGTCATCGCCCTTCACGTACTGACGCTCGATGCTCGAGAAGCCCATTGCAGACTGAAACTGCGGCTCCTCGCCGGTAAAGCCATCGATGCTTCCCGGGAGCAGCTCGGCAAGCCGCGCTTGGTGCATCTTCTCAAGCTCCTTCTGCGCCCACTGAAGCTCCTCAAGGGCCTTGGGAAAGTTCTTCTGCTGCGCGTACTCCTCCACCTTCTTGAACACCTCGTGGATATCCTCAGCGCTCGCCGGAACCGCGAGGATGAAAGCGCTTGAGAGAATAAGGCACATTACACGTTTCATGGCTAAGTCCTCCGGACACAAAGGGTCGGGCGAAGGATAGTGCCGGTAGAGAGGGATCGCAATTATTTTCGAAACAGGCGACCTGCGCTTGAGTGAAACGCCCTTACTCTCGATTCCGGCAGTATTCT
Source organism: Deltaproteobacteria bacterium (assembly GCA_947491545.1). Taxonomy (GTDB): domain Bacteria; phylum Bdellovibrionota_C; class UBA2361; order UBA2361; family OMII01; genus OMII01. The sequence goes on along the minus strand of CANLJX010000001.1, from coordinate 7,173 downwards.
TGAAACCACTTCTGGAGTCTTTGTCATGATTAATAGAGCGGTAACAGGCGGCCAGATGCCAACCCCTTGGTTACGCTAAAAAATCACGTGGGCACCAGAGGCACAGCAGGCATGCTCGGCAGGGAGAAATTCACAAAGAGAGCGGCGAGGGCAGCGAGAGAGCGTATCTCTGCCCCCTCGCTGCCCTCGCTGCTCTCTTTGTAAAAAAATCCTTGATGACCCCGCGATTCTTTTTGCGCAAGGGGAACAACACAGAAGCCGCTCCTGTAGCTACTCGCGGTTTTGGTAACGGGCGAGCTGCATCTTGTAGAGCCGGGTTACGTTCGGACTAGAAACCTGCCCCTGCTCAATTCGGTCACCCACTTCACCGAGGTAGGTGCCTGCCATGCTTGAGTCCTTGAGTGCAAGGGCGGCGATAACCACAAAAAGCATCGCCTCAACGCAGTCGGGCTCAAGGCGCAGGGCTGCCGTAGCAGCGGCGACGACCCCCTCGTAGTCTAGCTGCGTTCCTCGCAGAAAGGCGGTCCCCAGCCAGGCTGGAGCGAAATCCGGGGCGACCTCGTTTAGGCCAGACATGACGTCTTCGGCGCGCTTATGTTGGCCTGACTCAAGCCACAGCTTGCCAAGCTCGTATATGTCGACCACCTCTTCCCGTGAGTAGCTACGGCGCGGGAGATCAGAAGGCTTGCGCGAAGGAAGGTCCATTACTCACCACCTCCGCTTTTAGCCGAGAGCCAATCGAGAACTTGGCGCAACATCGCCTCCTCGCAGGCAAGGCGCCGCTCAAGCTCCTTGCTGCCGCCCTGCTCGCGAAGCTGAACAACCTTCTCCTGACGGGCAAAGAGGGATGAGACCATCCCTTCAACGCGCGCAACGGAGCCGCACGTCGGAAGCAGCGAGAGCAGGGGCGAGAGGGAGAATGAATCCGGGGGGCTCCCGATGGTTGTGGACATAGCTGAGAGGCCAAAAAACTTGAGCCGAGAAAGCGCGTCTTTCGACCGACTGACCGCCCTCACAGGGTATTTCTAGCACCTTGCTGCCCGTTGCACTACTACTCGCGCGCACCCTTACGGGGTCGGTGGAGCCAAAGAAAACGAGCCCTAGAGGCTAGTGCCACTAACACCGCTACCCCGAGGGCTCCAAGAGCAACAACTTTGGCAAACCTCAGGGCCAGCCGGCCGAAGCTCGCTCCCAGCGAGGCTGCGTCACCGGCCCTGAGCAACAGGAACAGCTCTCCAGCGAATGAGTACGCGAGAAGATAGCCCACGAGGGTGCCAAGCAGCACACTCGCAAGCGCGAGCCACACCCTCTCACGCCGCACCGGACGCAGCCTGAGCGACAGAAACCCGGCGGATAGCGTGAAACCATTGCAGGCTAAAGCAAAGACCAGCGTCGCTCCGGCGGCAACTGCGCACAGCACAACTGCCGCTAGCCCTACTCTGCGCGCCAATTCAATCATCGCCGGCACCGTGTCCGGCGCGGGTGCCGATGCAACCCATTCCCAACCGGCTACGGCTGAGCCAGCCAGCGCTGCCAAGACTACAGATCGGGAAGCTAACGGCGAGCTAAAAACTATCCCTTTTGACTTAAGCTCCTGCAGCTCCTCTTTTCCGGCGAATGCGCTCTCAGCCATACCCCCTACCGAACTAAGAGCTCCCTAAGATGCAGCAGGCGCTCCACAGCGCTCTCCTCTAGAAGCAACCAGGCCGCACTGACGATTGCGAAGGAAGCAACACACCGCACACTTCGCAGGGTCGCCTCCTGGGAAGGCCCGCTCCAGCCAGCAAGTGTGAGGCGCAGCGGCAGCTCTAACAGCAGCACCACAGCCATAACTGCGACCACGGCCAGCCCCCCAACGAGCGCAAGCTCACGCGCGGCAATCAGCAGATTAGCACCATCGGCTCCGAGCAAAGCCGGGGATGAAATGAGGCGCAGATAATCCTCCGACGAGAGGAGCATAAGGAGCGCAACCAGCGCGGCCGCCAGCCCAGCCGGTCGGGTGTCAGCAGTAGGAAAGCACCACCGGTATAGCAGGCTGAGTGACGCTGCTGCTGCGACGGCCGGGAGCAGGATGGCAAATGCACCGGAGACCGCCCCCTGCGGGGAGCCAGCTGCGACCAACGAAAGGCTTAGAGCGATGCTCATCAGGAGAACGGGCCCGAAGACGGGGAGGAGCGCGGCAAGCATGCTACCTCAGCGCCATCTGCATCAGCTCAGTAAACGCACTCGCGAAAGATGCGCCGAAAACGAGAACAACTCCGGCCAGTGCAAGTGCGCGCAGCGCATACTGGAAGCCATCTTCACGCACTCCCATCATGCCCTGAAGCAACCCTGACAGAAGACCAACCGCGGGAATGAGAAGCGTGGGCACTAGCACCACGATGAGCACCTTCGTGCCCTGCTGCCAGAGGCTTGCAATCTCGTGCTCCACTACGCACCTCCAGCGAGAAGCTTGGCACCCAGCAGCCCCCACCCATCAATAGCGAGAAACAGGATGAGCTTGAGTGGCAGAGAGACAACCTGCGCTCCGATCTGCTGAATACCGAGCAGCGAGAGCACGTGCACAACAACGAGGTCCAGCAGGACAAAAGGTATAAGGAGCATGACGCCAAGCACGAGCGCCGACTTAAGCTGCGAGAGAGTGTACGCCGGGAGCAAGCGACCCAAATCGCTCTTGAGTGCTTCGGGCGAGGCAGATTGCTCTGTACCGTAAAGCCCCCTCACAATTTGCGGGTCCAGGCTTGCTGCCATCTTTGGCACAAGCGAGGCTCGCAAGGCCGCGGTATCCGCCGGCGCACCAGAGACAATTGAAAGAGCTGCGCCAGAGTCCCTCACATCTTTCGGGAGGGTGGCGAAAGAGAGCCCAAGCGCAGCGACAAGCGTCACCACCCCGAACTCGAAACCAACAAGTCCTGCCCCGTAGCGAAATACAGAGAGAACCGTCGCAAATTTGACGAATTGACTAAAGAGCAGCAGCGCTATAAGCGCCCCGAAAAACGAGCTGTCCATCCCCGGAGCATAGCCCCAGGAAAGCCGTGGCTGCTAGCGGCAAAATTCTTAGTTACCAGGGGCGCAGGGTAACAGATGACATGTGAGAGACCGTCTCGCCTGGCTGAACATAAACAACCTCTTCAAGCTGATCTCCCCAGACTTCTGCGGTGTGGCGCGAGTGCCTGTTCCACTGGAAGTCCGCGATGCTGACGATGTCTAGCTGCCCGTACTCACGGTCCTTGAACTCTGCGATCACCTCTTTGGTCTTCCCGTCACGGAAGCGGCCCTCGAATGCGGTTAAGCCGTTATCGAGCTGTCCAGCAAGGATGTAGCCGATGGCATTGAGCCAGACCTTGGTCGGGACGACCTCAACAATCGCAAGCTCTACAATAAGCGTGTCATCGCCCGGGGTATCGACCACCGTGTGCTTGTTTTTGTCGTCGTCGGCGAACTGGCTCTTAACCTCGTTCCGGAAGAACTCGCCCAGCTCCTGCGCCTGGGATTGCTGGTCACCCGGAGCGATATTCGCTTTATCCCACCAATCGAGGTTGAGCAGGTGCGTTGTGTCAACCGGAGCGATGTACACAGTCTGAAACTTCGAGAAGTCTACCCCCTCTTTGAACCACACTGCATCGAATGGAAGCTTGTCGTCTTGGCGCAGGACCTCAGGGTTCTCAATAAAGCCTGCGTCTGGAGCCGGGCCGGCTTTACAGCCGACAGCCGCGAGGGACAGCGCCGCGAGAGACAGCGCCGCGAGAGACAGCACCGAGGATTTACGTGAGAAGCTCGCTCGAACGGTGGCTGAAAAAGGGAACATTCGACCTCCTGAATTAAGAACGATGTGACGGGGAGCCCTAGGGCACCCCGTCGGACCAAGCACTAGCTACCACACAGTAACGCAGCGGTCGAGGCGCTCGATGCGGGGAACGGCTGACTATATTACCTTTTGCAGGAGAGCCCGCGTCGCAGCCTTGCTGCGTGCCAGCATCTGCGCTTAAAAACGTCGCGCCCTCGGTAGGTTAGGCCTGAGTGGCTAGAGCACCTCTATGGCGAATCGCCCCTCGTATACGCACAGCCTAGCTTTACCGACCACCTCTTGGTTAATAACGAGCGAAACATTTTCACTGACCGGTGTTTGAGAGAGCAAAACTGCCCCCGCCTGCCCGAACTCCGCCAACTGAGCCCCCTCCATCGCGACGCTACCAAGCTCGACTGAAAGCCGGGTCGTTCCCTCGGGAACCGCCGGAGCCGAGATCGCTCCAGGAGCCACCTCACAACCGAAGAATCCGTCCACGTTGACCATCCTGCCGGGCATCCAGGCCTTGCCGGCAACCCGCACGGTGAGGGTGTCAGAGGCGCGCACCTCAAGGTCGATTACCGTACCTACCTTGAGATACTCCGCAAGCATCTGAGGTGGCACACCGAGCTGCGCAACCTCGATCCGAGCCTGCACCGAGCCGGTAGCAGCTCGCGCCGCCGTCGACTGCACCTGCCTGCGCCACAATCCGTCTAGAGTCTCAACCATCTTCGCACCCAGGCCGAACCAAACGGTGAAGGGCGTGGTGTTGACTGAAACTCCGAGCCGAACACTGGTCGAGCTCTGCGGCGCCGAGCTGCCAGCAGCTCCCTCGAAAGAGGCCCCAACCGTTTCAGGTCCAGTCCATGACGTTACAAGCGTAAAGAAGAGCCGGCGCATCATGTATTCAAGCACAACTCCGGCAGCTGCCGACTCGGCTCCAGGCACGAGCTCTCCTGCCAGCTCGTCTGCGCCGTCCGGGTCGACCGTGATAACCAGGGGCTCACCCGCAACTGACGCTAGGAACGAATGTCCTCCGACTGGCGCAAGATTCAACGAAGGGCGGATATCCGTAACGGAGACCTCGCATCCAAAAGCATGCATCACAGGGGTCCACTGCCCCGCTAACCCCGGGAACCATCGCTCCGGACGGCATCGCAGAAAGCCTCGGGAGAGCAGCGCTTCCGCGCGCGAAACTCGGCGGCAGCTGCGTTGCGGGTCCCACAACTGCACGTCGCTCGCCTCGCCACCTTGTGGGATCTCCATAGTGCTCACTTACTTCCCTTTCTCCCCGTCTGAAACTTCATCACCCTCTGCATCGCCGCCAAGCTGGGCGATCTGAGAGTCAACCTGCTCAAGCCGCTGCATGGCGCTCCGCAGGTCATCAGCCGCCTCAGCCCGCTGCTCCTGAAGCCTCGCTCGGTCGCGCTTGACCTTAGCCCGATACGCCACCTGCGCCAGCAGCCTGCCTGTTTCGCCACCGGCCGCGCTGCGCTGCGCTGCGAGGTTCTCAAGGCGAAAATCAGTCGCTGCGATCTCAGAATCGATCCGCTTAACGCGATCTGCCCGGCGCTCAAGCTCCCCCAGCACCTGTGCGCGGTACTCTTCGAGCTGCTCGAGGTCTCCGTCCACATCCCTAAGCCCCCTCTCTCTCAAGTGCTCGGCGGAGCTGCGTTCCCACGAACGGCAGCCTGGCATCGAGCTCGATCTCGCTCCAGCTCGCCGCTTCGGCCTTCAGCACCTCACCGCGGCGCGCGTCCAGCGCTAGCACGTTCGCGGCCTCGGCACCGTCAACCAGCACAGCCACCGCGACCAAAGCCTGTTCATGCAGCGAGAGCCGCTGCTTGCCGTCTGCGCTCATGCCCCTTCATCTCCACTTTCGCCCGCGTCTTCACCGATATCTCTCTTGAGCGGAGCCGCTATCGTGGGCACCACTCGCCCGCCGTCGAGCCCATCTGTCCGCAGCACATCGGTGTGGCGACTCAGGTTGTACTGCCCGTAGATGTAGCCTGCCAAGCCAGCTAATGCTGTGATACCCACGAGGAGACCCAAGAGCAGCAGCGAGAGCCCCCCGTAGTCATCTTGCGGAACCCTCCAGAAAACTAAGAACGGAACCAGTGAGGCTCCAGAGCCCTCAGCTACCACAGGCGCGGGGCGCTGCTCCGCAATCATGAGAACAATCCCCTCAGGACGAATTCCCGGGACAGCTCTGGTCACGATCTCTCGCACCGCCGACTCATCGAGGTTGTCGCCCGCCCGCTTCTGAACCACCACCGACACGGCCGGAGACACGGCCGGAGACACGGCCGAAGACTCGTCCGGCTGCGCCGCGCGCATCCTGACGATCACCCCCGCCGAAGCCACTCCGGGATGCTGCGATAGCAGCGCCTCAATCTCTGCCGCCGACGCCCGGTCGAGGCGCAAAGCCTCCACCTCACGCGAGCTCGGCAGGATCCCAGATGGCGCAACAAGCTCGCCGAAGGAGAGCTTCTGATCCGCCGGCAACCCGAGGTCGGTAAGAGCTGCTGCGGCCTCACCGAACCGGTCTGACGAAACAGACACGGTGTAACGACCCTTCGCGCCGCGCTCCTTCTCGGTGCTGGCCTCGATGCCCCTCGCTCGCAGCGCGGCAACGATCTCGTTCGCGTCGCGCTGGGCGAGCCCATCCGCGACGGACGAGTCGCCGCACGCAGAGAGGGCGATTCCAGCTGCGAACAAGAGAGCCAGCAACGAACGACGCATCAGCTAGCCTTGTCGCGAAGAAGACGGCACGATTATAACGAGGAACTCGACGTCACCGAACTTCAGCCAATCTCCGTGGCTGACACGGATGACCCCGTCCTCGCGGCGATAGGAACCATCATCTCCCGCACGCACGAAGACGCCGTAATCGCTCATCAGGTCCTGAACCAAGAGTCCTGCGTCGCTAATCGACATCAAAGCGTGCGGTGTCGAGATGCTCGGATCCTCAAGGATGAGGTCAGAGCCCTTTATGCTCGAAGATGTTACGAAGAACTTCCCTTCACGCAGCTCAATCGCCCTGCCATCAGGATTCTCGTAGCTCACAAGCCAACCGAAGAGCCGGCCTGGGCGCATCTTGCCCGTCTTGGGACCAGCCACCGGCGGCCGATCATGCTCCGCATCACGCCGCGCCTCTTGCTCACGGCGTGGGGGATCCTGCCGCGGCGGCCGATCGGGCTTGCGCTCTTCACGACGCTGCTGCGGCTGCTGCTGGTTCTGCTTCGCCTGAAAGCCCTGGTTCTGGTTTTGGTTCTGTTTCGGCGGACGCTGCTCCTGCCGCTGCGCGGGAGGCTCTTGCCGACGCTGCTCTCCACCTCCGAACGAACGGGTGCCAGGCTGGCCTCCATTCTGTTGAGGCTGAGGAG